>WJLC01000033.1 GCA_014728745.1 Candidatus Pacearchaeota archaeon | reverse complement strand
ATTGAAAGCATCCTCATAATTCCACTTAATAAAAATATGAATATTATTGGCTCAATAAATAAATCTGCAGGAAGATAACCTATTAGAATTGCTCCTAAGCCTGCTCCAAGAAACATTCCAAATCCTCTTAGCATATTAAAGTATGAGACTGCTGGACCTCTTTTTTCTTGACTCACATTATCATAAATAAAATTTCCTGAAGCTAGATGAAACCCAGACCAGGCTATCCCACTTATTATTGTAGGAACAAAAATTAGGTAAAGTGGAGAAGATGAAAGTGTCCAAAGAATAGGAATTGCAGGTATTAAAAAAGAAGAAAAAACAATTGTTCGGTAATTTCCGTAATTATCTGCGAATTTTCCCCACAAGTCTATTAGGAATATTGAGAAAACAGTGGTCATTATTGTGATTGTTATGTAGGTTGTATAACTTAAGTTGAGATTTCTTAGAATATAAACAACAAACAAAGGGCCAGCTATTGACTGAGCAAATGAAATGCTAAACCTAAACAGTGAAAATTTCCCAAAATTGTTTTTTGGAGAATTCAGCAAAAAACTCCAGAAGTTCATATGGGCTTCTCCTTTTTTCAGGTTTATCTTTGGCTCATACTGTTTTTTGAAAAGTCTCCATGAGACTAATCTTAGTATCATTGCCATTGCAAATAAAATCATAAATCCAAATATAGTCCACCCCTTGCTTTTGAAGTAATCTAGGAAAAAGGCTGTTGCTAAAGCAGCGAATATTGTAATCACTCCATTGATAAGGTTTCTTTTTGCAAACCACCTCCCTCTATAAGTTTCGTCAACTATATCTCCCATCCAGCTGAACCAGGCAGGACCAGACGTGTTTGAGATTATAATGTGGATAGAGAATATTAAAAGAAAAAACAATGGAAGGATGTTTGTGATTATTCCCTTATAGAATAAAAAACCTATAAGAATTATTGGAAGCCAGATTATAGCCTCCCAAAAAACTGCCTTTAAGACTATTCTTTTCCTAGAGTATTTTTCAATGAGCTTTGAACTAAATAATTGAGTAATAGGTCCTAGTAGTCCACTTATTGAACTAAGCATAGCAACCATTGAACTGCTTGAGTTAATTGCAATAGCAAAAGGAGAGAGATAGTGGTTTCCAAAGTAAAAACTAGAAGTAGCAAACATGCCTTCTTTAATGCTTGTTCTTCTTGCTTGATGCTTTTTCTCCCGCATTATTGGAGATTCTTCTTTTTCTTTTGAACTAGGAGACTTTTTATCTTGTTTTGATTTTTTTGCTCTTTTGCTCTTTTTCTTTGATTTTCTTTTTCTTTTTTTCACCATCTTTTTCAAATCACTCTTGTGAAATATTTTTATCTTTTATATTTATTGTTTTGCAATAGTTTTTATAAAACAAAATTGTCTTGCTAGACAATGAAACAAGGACAAGAACAAGGACAAGAATCTGCAAAAGAGCAAGAACAGGAAATTCAAAGGCAGATTTGGTGGAATTTCATTCCTAACCCAGGAGATAGGAATATTCAATATCATTTTGCAATAATAAATGACAATAGGGAAATAGGGAATCTTTATTCAAGAATTATAAAAGAGTTAGCTCCAGTAGATGAATTAGAAGAAAGAAAAGGAAAAGCAGGGAAATTAAATTACTGCATTATGAGTTTCTTGTCTCAGAAAAATATTGATTTTAGAAATCTCTCTAATATTTATAAAGGAAGAATAAAAAAAGATGAGAGGCTTTATGACAGACAGAGAATAGGTAGAGATGGTTTAGAAGAATATGTTCAGAAAAAGATTCAGAAGAAATTAGATTAATTCTTTTTGGATTGTTTAGTTAGTTTTTTATACTTAATTCTTTTTTCTTGTTTATGGCAAAGAAAAATAAATCAAATTCAAAAAAGAAGTTAAAAAAGAAAACAAAAAAGAAGTTAAAAAAGAATTCAAAAAACAAATCAAAAAATACTTTTTATGTAACAACCCCTATTTATTATACTAATGCTGCTCCGCATTTAGGAGGAGCATACACAACTATGCTTGCAGATATTTTGGCAAGATGGAATCGAAATAAAGGAAAAGATGTTTTCTTTTTAACTGGCACAGATGAGCATGGGAAAAAGGTCCAGGAGATAGCTGAAAAAAAAGGCTTGGCACCTAAGAAGTTCGTTGACGAGATTGTGAAAGAGTGGAAAAAATGTTTTAAGATGTTGAATATTTCTCATGATTATTTTATAAGAACAACTAATCCAAAGCATGAAAAGCAGGTTAAGAAGATGCTTCAGAAGTTATACGATAAGAAATTGATTTACAAAGGGAGTTATGAATCTTACTACTGTGTGGGATGTGAGCAGTATTTGACTGAAAAGGATTTAGTTGATGGAAAATGTCCACTGCATAATAAAAAGCCTGAGTTGAAAAAAGAAGAGGCCTATATGTTTAAACTCTCTAAATTTCAAGACCAATTATTAAAGATAATTAAATCAGGAGAGTATAACATTGTTCCTGAAAAAAGAAGAAAAGAAATTATTGGGTTTATTGAATCAGGATTACAGGATATTTCTATCTCAAGATTAAAGGAAAATGTTTATTGGGGTATTCCATTGCCTTTTGACAAGGATCATTGCACATGGGTATGGCCTGATGCATTTTGGAATTATGTTTCAGGATTAAAGATTAATAATAAATTTGATAAGTTTTGGCCTGCAGATGTTCAGCTAATGGCAAAAGATATTCTTAGAGTTCATGCTACAATCTGGCCTGCTCTTTTGCTTGCTTCAGATTTACCTCTTCCAAAAAATCTGGGGATTCATGGGTTTTTTACAGTTGACAAGAGAAAAATGAGCAAATCTTTAGGCAATGTTTTAGATCCTATTGAGTTGACTGAAAAATATGGTGCTGATGCAGTTAGATATTATATGGCAAGAAATATTCCTTTTGGAGATGATGGAGATGTTTCTGAGCAAGGACTAGTAGACAGGTATAATAATGAGCTTGCAAACAAGCTTGGAAATTTAATATCGAGAGTTGCTGGTCTAATTGAGAAAAAAGGGACTAAAAAAACAAGCAATAATTTGATAAAGAAATTAAAACTCAAAAAAATAGAAAAATTAATGCAGGATTATGATACTGATAAAGCTCTTTCTGAAATATTTTCTTTTATTGATGTTTGTAATGAGTATATTCAGGATAAAAAGCCATGGGGTGCTAAGAAAGATGAAGGCAAGAAAATTTTATTTGAATTAAAAGAAAGCATTCTTAAGATTGCAGAGCTTTTGCAGGCATTTATTCCTGAAAGTGCTGAGAAAATAACAAAGCAATTTTCAGCTAAAAAAATCAAGAAAGGCAAAATTCTCTTTGAGAAAATGGATTTTGAAAGTGCGGATGATAAAGAAAAAACTAAAGATATTAAAACAAAGAAATCTTTTAAGATGCAAGGTATTGTGAATATGGCAGATACAGTGAGTTTTAATGATTGGGGCAAGCTTGATTTAAGAGTTGCTCAGATTAAAGATGTTGAAGATATTGAAGGCGCGGATAAATTGTATAAGCTGAGAGTAGATGTTGGTCCTGAAATAGGGGAGAGAACATTATGCGCTGGCCTAAAGAAATATTATTCTAAAAAGCAATTAAAAGATAAAAAAATTGTGATGATTGTTAATCTTGAGCCTAAAAAATTAAGAGGGGTGAAAAGCCAAGGAATGCTTTTAGCTGCAAGCAATGATAGTCATAGTAAGGTTATTTTATTGAATCCTGGCAAAGAATCTGAACCAGGTATGAAAATTAGTTAGAAATTAAACTTTATTAGATTTCTTTTTTAGGATTAAAATTTTTTTTCTTAATTTATTCTTTCTTTTTCTTTGAACCCATTCCAAATGCATTGAGCAATTTCTCAAAAAAACCCTCTTTGTCTTGGTTTGAGTCATAATCAACACCAAGTATTTCAGAAGCAATCTCTTTGTATGCTCTTGCAGCTTTGCTTTTTGGAGAAAGATGTATTACTGCATCTTTTTCATTTAGGGATTCTTTTATTGTCATATCTTCTGGGACCATTCCAAGAACAGGCATCTCAAGCATGTCCTTTACTGTTGAAGGAGATAATTCAATTTCATCTTTTCTAACCCTAGTCATTATAACACCTAGAATATTCTTTTTTTTGTTCTCTGCAATTTTAGCAGCTTTCAAGGCATCAGTGATTGCAGTCATTTCAGGGTTTGAAACAATTATTAAATCATCTGCAAAATCAATTGCAGAAAGGGCTTCATTTCCTAAACCTGCAGAACTATCAACAATAATGTAATCAGCTATTTTCTTGAAATCTTTTTTGTAATTTTTTAGCTTTTCTGGCTTTATTTTGTCAAGCTCTTTCACAGATAAAGAAGAAGGAATTATTTTTACTCCTGATTCATGCTCATAAACACCTTCAAAAACCTCGGCATCTCCATTTAATATATGGTTTAGATTAATTGGAACTTCTGGGCTTCCTAAATGTATTCCAACATTTGGAGTTGTAAGATTAGCATCAACAATAAGAACATCTTTTCCAAAATGGTTCATAGCTGCTCCTAGATTAATTGCAGTTGTTGTTTTTCCAACACCTCCTTTTCCAGATGTTATTACTATAATTTTTGCCATTTTGTCTATTATCTTGAATTATAAGCTCTTTGAGCTGTAATTCGGGAAAAATTTTTCCTTTTAGGATAGAAGAAATTGTTTTGTAGTGCTTATAAACTTTTCTAACATATCAGCATAAATTTTCAGCTGTTCTAAGTTAATATTAATCTCTCTTCCTTGATAGTATATTTTTAAGCAGACATTTTTTCTAAATTCTCCACTTCTTTCTTTTCTTAAATCTTCTAATTTTCTCAGCATGTTGTAGAATTCTATAACTTGGATGAAGTTTTTGTCTTTTTTAAACAGTTTTTTGACTGCATCAATTTTTTTAACAGGGTTTGTTGGAATAGAAGAAATTTTCTTTTTCTTTTTAGCATGTTTTAGAATTTGGTCAATGGCAGTCTCAATCATTTTTCGCCATCTTAGAAGGAGATTATTAATTACGTCACACGTTTTCGTGTACTTCAGACTAACATAAAATAAGTGGTCTGCACTAATTTTTTCTTGAATTATCTTCTCCATACAATTAAAAAACCCTTTAAGCGCAAATTTATACAAGATACAAGGGTTTTTATACTTTTCTTTAAAAAGTAAAATAGTCTTAAAATTGAATTAGTTACTCAAGAGTTTCAAAAAATAGCAAAAATAGCAGATATATAGAGAATTTTCTTCAAAAATACAAATGTCTTGATTCTTTTATTTTCTGAAGTATTGATTTTGCTAGAGAGACAAATTTCTTTATGTCTTTAACTTCAAGAATCTTTTTATTTGATGCATCTGAAAAAATCATTATCTTATTGTCTTTTCTAAATTCAATTGGAGCTTTATTATGCAAATCAACTATTTCAAAGAGTTCAGACACAAGCTTGACTTCTTCAGTGGTTATATGATATCTGGGAGCACATTTCACTTTGAAAAGCCTCATGTTCTCTTTAGTGTCCTTGCTTAACCTGATTCTTTTGAAAACATATTCATATTGGAGAATGTAATTAATACATTTAACAACAGCAATTTTTGATTCTGCAAGTATTTTTAAAAGCAGTTTTTTGTCATTCACAAGAGGGTATGTAACATAGAGCATATGATCAATTTTATTGATTATGCTTTCTGCTTCAATAAGATTATCTAAGAATTTTTCCATGGTTTCTTAATTACACACTATGTTAGTAGATGTTAAAAGGTGTTTAAACTTGATATATTTATGGATTTTTAAGAATTTGTGTGGTGGATTATGGCTTTGGTTTTATTCAGAGAGTTTTAAAATAGCCTCTGCCAAGTCATTAGTATCTTCTAAAGCAGATTTAGCCTCTTTTTCTGATTTGCCTGTTTTTTCCATAACTGTTTTAATATCTTCTTTACTTATTTCAGGCTCTGCACTTTCTTGGGTTATGTCATCTCCTTGAACCTGAAACATATCCTGGCCTTGGACAGTCATTTTTGTAACAGAAGGATTGTTTATTATAAGCTTAGTATTGTCTGGTTTTTCAATTATTACTTTAGAAGCATCTATTTCTTGCTGGCTTATTCCCATTTTTTTCATAAGCCCTTGCATTTTCTTTGGATTTAATCCTCCTAATCCCATCATTTTATCAGTAAAAAACTCCTAGGCTAATTCTAAATAGTATTATCAAAAAAACAAACACAATTATGTGTGTTGGCTTTAAGTTAATCTTGCTTGCATACTCTTCTTTGTAGTTTGTTAACCCACCAAATCCAGCAGGCATATTTATTGTATTTTGTGCCATAAACAATTGAAATATAGATAGTTTTTAAAAGTTTGGTGAGTGAAAAATATTATGACTGGCAAAAATAAACAAGGTAAGAAGATTAAGAAAGAAAATCAAGAAAAGAACAAGAAGAAAAATAAAAAAAAGAAGAGAAAAAAATATGATTTTAATGAGATTGAGACAAAATGGGTGAAATATTGGGAAGAGAATAAGATTTACAAGTTTGATTCTAACGACACTAAAAAGGCAGTATTTTCTGTGGATACTCCTCCCCCAACAATAAGCGGAAGCCTTCATATGGGACATGCTTTTGGCGATGCTCAGCAAGATTTTTTTGTGAGATTTAAAAGAATGAAGGGTTTTAATGTTTTGAATCCATTTGGAACAGATAACAATGGATTGCCTACATTAAGGCTTGTTGAAAAAGAGAATGATGTTGATTCTAAATCTATGAAAAGAGAAGATTTTATTGAATTATCTATAAAAACAATTAAGGAAAAATACATCCCAGAGTTTTTGGAAGAGATTAAAAGATTAGGTGTTTCTGCAGATTTTGATATATTCTATTCCACAATTGATGAGAGGTCTAGAAGAATATCTCAGCAGAGTTTCATTGAACTTTACAATCAGGGAAGAGAATATAGGGTTGATGCTCCAGCATTATGGTGTCCAAATTGCCAGACAACAATAGCGCAAGTTGAATTAGAAGATAAAGATGTTTCAAGCGAGTTTAGTGATATTATGATAAAGGCTGATGGAGAGGACCTTATTATCTCTACTACTAGACCAGAATTGTTTCCTGCTAGTGTGGCTGTGTTTTATAATCCCAAGGATAAAAGATACAAGCATTTAAAGGGAAAGAAAGCAAAAATCCCTTTGTTTGATATAGAGGTTCCAATATTAGAGGACGAGGAAGTTGATATGGAAAAAGGGACAGGAATTGCTTACTGTGCTACTTTTGGGGATCAAACAGATATGGAATGGCAAAAGCAATATAATCTTCCAATCAAAAAAGCAATAACCTCAGAAGGAAGAATGAGTAGTATAGCAGGGAAATACAAAGGAATGAAAATTAAAGAGGCTAGAAAAAAAATTCTTAAAGATTTGAAAAATAAGGGGCTTTTGGTTAAGCAAGAGAAGATAATGCATCCGGTTAATGTGTGCGAGAGATGTGGAACAGAGATAGAATTTATTAACAAAAAACAGTGGTTTATCAAGTATCTTGATTTAAAGAAAGAAATGTTGGAATGGGGTAAAGAGATAAATTGGACTCCAGAAAACATGGTTAACAGGTATAATAATTGGGTGAAAGGATTAAAATGGGATTGGTGTATTTCAAGACAGATTCCTTTTGGGATTCCTTTTCCTGTTTGGTATTGTAAAAAATGCGATGAAATTGTTTTAGCAGATAAAAAAGATCTTCCAATAGACCCTCTTGAATCTGATCCTCCTGTTGATAAATGTCCTAATTCTAAATGCAATTCTAAAGAATTTATCCCTGAAACAGATATAATGAATACTTGGGCTACTTCAGCAATGACTCCTACAATTGTAAAGGATTTATTAAAAGGAACAAAAGTTTATGAAAAAATAAAAGATAAACCATTTGATGTTAGAAGAAATGGTCAAGACATAATAACTTTTTGGGATTTTAATACTGTTGTAAAATCACAATTACATTATAAGAGAAAACCATGGAAAGAACTTTACATTAATGGATGGATACTTGGAAGGGATGGTCATAAAATGTCAAAATCAAGGGGCAATGGGATTTCACCTAAAAAAGTTATAAAGGAACATGGTGCAGATGCATTAAGATATCTTTCTGCTTCAATAGGGCCAGGGGTTGCAACATCTTTTTCAGATAAGGACTTAATTGCAGGAAAAAAGTTAGTGAAAAAAATGATTAATGCTTCTAGATTTGTTTTTATGAATTTACAAGAATTTAATGGAAGGAAGCCAAAAAATTTAGAGATAATTGATAAGCTATTTTTAACTAAGGTGGGCCTGTTAATACAAAAAGTAACAAATCTTTTTGAAGAATATGAACCTTCAAAAGCAAAACTTGCAGTTGAACAGTTTTTCTGGCAGGATTTTTGTGATAATTATTTAGAGATTGTTAAAAAAAGAGTTTATCAGGGAGAGGGAGATGAGAAAAAATCTGCCCAGTATGCCTTGTATAAGGGATTGCTTGCAATTGTTAAGATGATTGCACCAATAATGCCTTTTATCACAGAAGAAATTTACCAAGAGTATTTTAAAAAATATGAAAATGACAAAAGCATTCATATTTCTTCTTGGCCTAAGCCAGAATATATTGAGCAAAAGAATTTAGATGAGGTTCATAAATTTGCTCATTTTGTTGAGATTTTAGAGGCAATTAGAAAATGGAAGACAAAAGAGCATAAGTCAATGAATTCTGAGATAATTTTAACATTAACTAAAAAATCTTATGAAGAGTTAGAAGAAATGAAAATGCTTGGAGATTTGAAAAATGTATCTCATGCAGTAGATATAAAGCAAGGCAAGTAATTTAGAGTAGACTTTAAATAACAGACTTTTCTTTTGATATTGATAAAATTAAAGATAATTAAACTTAATTAAACTTAATTAAACTTAATTAGACATAAACATTAAAATAATTTACAAAGAAAATGCCATTGAATAAAGATGACCTTGAAGAAGTTGTTGAAGAATTAGAGCAGTATAAGGGAAGGCATACTGAATTAATTTCAGTTTACATTCCTGCAGGATATGATATAAATTCTGTTCAAAAGCAGCTTGAGGCAGAGACATCTACTGCAAAAAACATTAAATCAACTTCAACTAGAAAAAATGTTACAGATGCTTTGGAAAAGATAATTAGGCATTTGAAAACACTCAAGAAAACACCTAAAAATGGGTTGGCTTTGTTTGCAGGAGATATTTCTAAAAGTGAGGGGCAACAAGATATTCAACTTTGGGCTATTGAACCTCCAATTGCATTAAAGGCAAGACTCTATAGGTGTGATAAGACTTTTGTATTAGATTACTTAAAACAGCAGCTTGAAGTATCAGAGGTTTTTGGATTACTTGTTATGGATAGGAAAGAGGCAACAATAGGTGTTTTAGAAGGAAAGAGAATAGAGGTTTTACAAAATCTTACTTCTGGAGTTCCAAGCAAAGTCAAGGCAGGTGGTCAGAGCAGTCAGAGATTTCATAGAATTACCGAGGGGCTGACTAAAAAATTCTACAAGAGAATTGCAAAAGAGATGAAAAAGATTTTTTATGATAATGAAAAGCTAAAAGGGATTCTTGTTGGAGGACCAATACCAACAAAAGATGAGTTTTTAGATGAAGAGTATTTGCCAACAAAACTACATGAGAAAGTAATAGGAAGAGTTGATATTGGGGGAAGCGATGAATCTGGATTAAAAGAGCTTGTTCAAAAATCCCAGAAGATTTTGGCAAAACAAGAGATAATACATGAAAAACAGATTCTTGAGGAATTTTTTAGAAAAATAGGAGAGGATAAGGGAATGGCTGTTTTAAAAGAAGAAGACACAAGAAGAGCCCTTAAATATGGTGCTGTTGATACACTTGTTTTATCAAAAGGGCTTGACAAAGAGCTTTCAAAAGATTTGAAAAAAGAAGCTAAAAGAATTGATTCTGATATTGAAGTTATTTCAACTGAAACAGAAGAAGGTGAGCAGTTTGCAAATCTTGGAGGAATTGGAGCAACATTGAGGTTTGCAGTTTAAAGGCTATAAAAAGTATTTTAGCATTAAAATGCATCTATAAATTCATTTGTAAATAATCCTGAGCTATTGCAATGATATATTTTGTTGGTTAATTGATTAAATCTTTTTTTGATTGTGAAGTTATACTGTTCAAGAAGTTTCTTGTTTTTTGGAGAGAGTGTTAAATGAGGGGGTTTGAACATTGTAGGTGTTTGATTAAAGCATTCTTCAACTAAAGAAATAGATTCTTCTAATTCATCTTTTGTTATATTCTCTCTGCTAAATTCTTTCCAAGTGTGTTTCATTCCGTGCAATCCAATTGTTTTATTTAGATTTTTTATTTGCTCGCACCATGTTTTGTTTGAAGTTATTGGAATATTTTTAAATTCAGGAATAACCCATAAAATATCGCTTTTTTTAAGATACTTCATTGAGCATCCTGCGTTTGGATGAACATCATCAATTTGTCTTGGGCCTGCTGCCCTAAGCATAAGATAATTCATTTCAAATAGTATGAAAATTAGTATGAACAATAGAATCAAGAGCAATTTGGTTTTACGAGCTTTGAGTGAAAGGTCTTTGTTTTTACTTGTTTTATTATTCTGTTTTGTTTGTTTCTTACCTTGTTTTTCCATGGTTTTTTATCTGAAAACAGTTTTTTAAGAATTGTTGTTTTAGACAAGCTTAGATAAGCCTTTTAAATACAGATTATTTCTATATTTTATGGAAGACAAAGACAGTGATTCTAGGGTTCAAGAAATTAATGTTGAGGTCAGTAGCAAGACTTTTGAAGAAATTGATGAATCCAAAGAAAAAGAAGACTTGAAGACATTAGAGGCAGTATTTTTTATTTCTGGAAGATATTTGAGCATGAAGGATTTAATTTCTCTTACTGATTTAAACCCTATTATTATAAGAGAGTTAATAGACAAACTTCAGGACAAATACAAGGAGATTGATTCTGCAATTGAAATTGTTGAGAAAAAAGGACTTTGGAAAATGGATGTTAGACAGGAATATCAGGATATGGTTAATAGGCTTGCAACTGGAAGCGCTGAATTTAGCAAAGCAGAGCAAGAAACTTTAGCAATAATAGCATTTAAGCACCCTATAAAGCAATCAGTTATTGTTAAAATAAGGGGAAATAAGGCTTATGACCACATAAAAAAATTTGATGATTTAGGACTAATAACCAAGAAAAAAATGGGGCACACTTATGAATTAAGCTTAAGTGATGATTTTTATGATTATTTTAATATAAACTCTGACACAGAAAACCCTTTAAAGGTAACTTCTTCTGCAAATATAGAGAAACAAGAATAAATAATCATTAGCACTGAAAATAAAAATATAAAATAGAAATTTAATTTAAAATGGAACCTCTCACTTTGATTTATTTAGTATACAGTTTTTTAGGATTGTATTATTTGTTTTTATTTACTTTAATTTATATCCAGAATAAACACTGCATTTATGAAATCCCAGAAATAAAAAAACAGCTTTCTTTGACAATGGTTGTTCCGTGTTACAATGCTGAAAAGCAAATAGGGGAGACAATTGAAAATCTCTTGAGGTCTGATTATAAGGGATTGAAAAAAGTGATTGTTGTTGATGATTGTTCAACAGATAACTCATATAAAATAGCAAAAAAATTCCAGAAAAAATATCCTAAGAAAGTGAAGGTTGTTCAGACACCTAAGAACACTGGATGCGCTGCAGGAAGCAAAAATTACGGTGCTAAATTTGTAAGAACAAAATTAATTGGATTTACTGATGATGATTCTTATCCTAAGCAAGGAGCAATAAGCAAGATGATTGGATATTTTGGAGATGAGAAAACAGGAGGAGTAACTTCAAGGGTTTTGGTTATGAATAGAGATACTTGGATTTCTAAATTGCAGGCAATTGAATACAAGATTATTGCATTTACAAGAAAGCTTCTTGGATTTGTTGGAGGAATTTATGTAACTAATGGCCCATTGAGCATTTACAGATTAAAGGCTTTTAAAGAAGCAGGAGGGTTTGATGAAAGCAATTGGACAGAAGATATTGAGATAACATGGCACATTGTTTCTCTTGGATATAATATTCATATGGCTGTGCCTGCTAAAGTCTATACTGTTGTTCCAGATAGATTCAAAGCATGGTTTAAGCAGAGATTGAGATGGAATGTAGGAGGTATTCAGACAATAAATAAATACAAAAAATCTTTTTTTAAATGCGGAATGCTTGGTTTGTTTATTCTTCCTTTTTTTGTGGTTGCCTGGTTTTTAGCAATTACTGGTTTGTTTTTATTAGGTTATAGAATAATTAGGACAGTTTATGTTAGGTATCTTTCAACTACAATGTCAATAGCTAATGAAACTGCCATACTTAATATGAAAGATATTCACTTAACACCTAGTATTTTATTCTTTTTTGGTGTTGTTTTGTTCTTTTTAGGATTGCTTTACAATATTTTGGCATTAAGGCATTCTAAGGATGAGGAAGAGAAATACAAAAAACAGGGTTTTGGAAGATTACTTATATATATGACTTTTTACTTAACAGCATATCCTGCAATACTTATCATTTCAATATATAAATTTTTTAAAGGCAAGAAAACCTGGAATTAAAACAAGGAAAGGAAAAGGAACAATAAAAAATGCTAAAAAGCAAAAAACACGTGTTTTGGGAAGCCCTATTATTGACAATTGTGGTATTTGCACTAGGTTTGCTTATGGGTGTTGCATTTGAAGGAAGAAGAGTAGATAAGATAAATGATTATTATGCTATTTCAGAAATATCTATGATGGATGTTCTTGCTCTGAATGATTTAATGTCTTTGGAAAACACCAACACTAATTGCAGTACAATAATTGATTCTAATCTTCTTTTTGCAGATAGAATTTATGAAGAGGCAAGGCAATTGGAGAGATATGATACTGCTGGGAAAATAACAGAGAATATTAAATTAGCTCACAAAAAGTATGATTTAATGAGGACTTTTTTATGGATAAATAGCATGAGGACATTTAATACATGCAAGGATCAGGCAGACTTTAATGTTGTTGTTTATTTGTATGAGTATGAAACAGAGGACTTGGCTAAAAAAGCAACTCAAAATGTTTGGAGCAGAACTCTTTTTGATTTAAAGCAGGAATTTGGTGAGAAAATTGTCTTGATTCCTATTGCAGCAGATAGCAATTTGGCTTCTTTGGATTCATTATTGATGCAGTATGAAATAGAACAGTATCCTGTAGTCATAATTAATAATAAGTTTGTTTTAAATGAGCTGACTTCTGTTGATGAAATGGAAAAGTATCTTGATTTAGATTAATTCTCACATTAACATGTTTTTTATTACTCTAATAGGTGTTTTTTATTATATAAATATTAAAAAAGACTAGAGACTGCTAATTTTTATGGAATGCTCAAACTGCGGAGTCAGTGATGCAAAAACCAAACTTTTTGATGTTATTTCTGGGGAAGGAATCATCAAGCTTTGCAAAAACTGCCTTTCTTCTGATAATGTTAGGGTGAATAGACCTGGAGGAATTCCTCCTGGAAAAGAAAAAAAGCAATCAACTTACGAAAGATTGTCTTCAATAGCTGGAATTGATGATCCTCAGAAACATAAAAGACAGTCTTTTGGAAAAGAGGATAATAAAGAGCTGAAAAAGCAAGAAGTTTCTCTTAGAGATTTGGTTGATAAAAAATTTGATTCTTTTGTTGATAAAAAGGATAAAGAAACTCCGAGCAAAAGAGATGATTTGATTGACCATTTTCACTGGGTAATTATGAGAGCTAGAAGAGCTAGAAAAATGAGTGTTTCTCAGCTTGCAAAAGAAATCAAAGAGCCAGAAAGAGTTATTAAGGATGCAGAAAGAGGAATAATCCCAGAAGGATATGATTTAATTATTAAATTAGAGAACGCATTAAATATAAATCTTTTAAGACCAGGTGTTGAGGAGCAATTGTCTCAGCATCCAAAAAAACTTGGATTTGATGACATTACTGCTAAAACAATTACAATCTCAGATTTAAAGGAAATGAAGCAAGATGATCCTGGATTGGATTTAGACACAATTAAGCAAACTGGAGCTGAAAAAGCTAAAAAATCTCCTTATTGGAGAACAGCATTATCAAAAATAATTAAAAAAAGAAAGAGAGAAGAGAATGAGGTTGTTTTTAGTGAGATTGGAGGCAAGAAAGAGGAAATTAAGGATTCTAAGGGTAAAGATGCAGAAAAAGAGGAGCTAGATAAGATAGATAAAATTATTGAGAGAAAGAAGCAGAGGCAAGGCCAGAAACAAGCAGAGATACAAGAAGAGGCTGAAGATAGTGAAAAAGTTGAAGATAATACTTCTCTTTCTATGACTACTACTTTTTCTGGACAAAACAGAGATGAGGAGAAAAGTATGGAAAAAAAGCAGAGTAAGAAAAAACAAGACAAACAAGTAGGTTCTAAGAATATTTCTGATGAAATAAGAAAAACAAGACAATTGCAATCAAATAATCAGACTAATAAGGCAAGCAAAAAACAATCTAAAAAGAAAAAAGAAATGTCTCAGGAAGAGATTGATGATTTGATTTTTGGAAGATAATAGTTAGAGGATATTTTTTCGAATAGACTAAATTTATAAGTAAAATATAAGCAAAAATGAATACAAATAATTATTCTATTAAATATCATCCTTCAAAGGGGACAAATGGACATTCAATAATGATTGGGTTAAGTGATGATTTTGTTGAATTTGCTAAAAAACAAGAGATTAACAAGGAGAAATATGAGAATTTAGCTGAAGGTATTTTTCAAGCAACTGGGTGGCCTAATTATAAAAAAGAAGATAAGTGGTTTCATAGAGTTTGTAGTTGGAAAGAAGATGAAGAGGGTAAGGAGACAGGTTTGATGTTTTATTTGAGAGTTCCAGGTAATGCTGCAGGAATAACTTTAGAAAAAAAATCAGATGAATGGGGATATTACTCTAATAATTTGGATTATCATACTCAGGCTGCTGCAGTATTTGGGGTTATGTCATGTTATTTTGAGGAAATTGAAGCATGCATTATGTTAGAAAACCTAAATAATAAATGAAATTAGAATAAATTAAGTTTAATTGTAAATATGTTCAGGTAGGCATTTAAGCAAAGGCAAGGCAAAGTTTATAAAGCAAAACAGTGAATTCTTATTATGGATGTTAAGGTTATTAAGTCTGAGAAAGGAGAAGCAGAGATAGAAGTAGGAAGTGTCACTATTGCAGAAGTCTTAAGAGTTTATTTGAATAAAGATTCTAGTGTTGATTTAGCAGTATGGAAAAGAGAGCACCCTACTAAAAATCCTGTGTTATTGGTTAAGGCAAAAAAGCCTAAAAAAGCTGTTAAAGATGCAGTTGATGCAATAACAAAGGATTTAGATAAGGCATCCAAAGAGTTTAAGGATTTAAAGTAAGGTTTTTAATTGATTTTTCTTTAATGTAATCCATGGCATTATCAAGAAAAACTCCTTTGTGGTTTGTTGAAGGGATTGTTTTAGATATTCTTTCTCTTCCTGGAAGGTTTATGAGTAGGAAAAATAATGCAAGGTGGCATTTGAAGTATGTTTGCCCTTATTGCAGCCAACACAGGAAAAAGTTTAGAGATCCTAAAAGAAAAGGGGATTCTTGCATTTGGCAAGAAGCTTGGAAAAAGAAAAAGTGGATTTTTTGCAGGGATTTTGGTTTTGTTAACTGGCTGAGGTATTATTTTGGACTAGAGACAGATTTAAGGCGATTTGAAAGTGAGTATGCTGATTTGTTCAAAGAAGTAAAACCGAACACAAAAACAAAAAATAGATAGAATCACAATAATTCTTATTAAGCTATTAGGTTTTTCATTTATATGACATTAAAGAGAATGGAGAGGATTTCAACAGGAAGTTATGTTTTTAACAAGTGGCTTTATGGGGGTTATGAAAAAGATGTTATAACTATGATAGCTGGGCCTGCTGGTTCAGGAAAAACTAATTTTGCAATACTTGTTGCTTGCAGCCAGGCAAAAAAAGGAAATAAAGTTATATTCATTGACACTGAAGGAGGGTTTTCTATTGATAGGGTTAGGCAGATTGTTGGAGAGGATTATGAGAAGATACTTGAGAATATTTTGTTGTTAGACCCAGTTAGCTTTGATGAGCAGAAAAAGATTTTTTCTAATTTGGTTGACAAGATAAAAAAAGAGCATGCTAATTTGATTGTTGTTGATGGAATGGCAATGCTTTATAGGCTTAAGTTAGGAGATGCTAGAAAAGAACAGGATTCTTACAAAATAAAAAATGTCAATAAGGAAATGGCAGAACAAATGAGATGCTTAGCTGAAATAGCTAGAAAGCAGAAAATTCCTGTTTTAATAACTAACCAGGTTTATTCTAGTTTTGTTTCTGAGAAAGAGTGGAAAAAAGGCAGGAAAGCAGAAAAAAGAGTGAACATTGTTGGAGGAGATTTGTTCAAATACTGGAGTAAATGCATTATTCAGCTTCAGAATGACAGGGGAAAAAGAAAAGCGCTTCTTTTAAAACATCGGAGTCTTCCTGAAAAAGAATTGAATTTTGAAATTAGGAAAAAGGGTATATACAAAAAAGGCTGGATTTAAGTAAACCCATAAAAAAGTAAGTTTTTTATATTTTAATTAATTAAAATAATCATGGTAAATAAGACCTTAGAAAGGCTAGTAGTTTATCCTCTTTTATTTATTTTAATGGGGCTTGCACCAATTAACTGTGGCATGGCTGATTATGGGCAAAAGGAAGATGAAGTTCCTGTAGAAGAGTATGAGACTGCTGAGGAATATGTTCTTTCAGAATTAGAAGGAAGAGGATATACTGATATTACTCATGATTATTTTACACTTTTGCAGAATTTTGATTCTGGAGATATGGTTTCTAATATTTATGATTTCAGAGCTTACAATCCAACTACAGGAGATGAGCAACTTTGGGAGATTGAATTTATTGCAAGTAAGGTTATAAGTTTAAGAGATTCTAGAATTGGAACTCCTCCTGACATATGTTTAGTAGAGGGTGAAGATTACAGCCAAGCTAATTTAGATAGTATGATTGATGAGTACTGCAATAATTAATGTCTATTTTATTTTTTATTCCTCTTTTTCATTTTTCACTTATCTAGATTGGTTTAGTTTGGATTTACTTGTTAGTAATCATATAGACATTTAAAGAAAAAGATATTTATTTTACAATGGGGGAGAACATAAGATTTGAAGTTGTGAAGAAGATTGCAGAGACAAACTTTAAAACTAGAAATCTGGCAGATATTTCTAAATTAGATACTGCGAGTCCTCCGAGCATTTTCATTGGCTCTGGTTTAAAATACCCTAATGTGAATGTGGGGATAATGAGCCCTTTGGAGAGAGACAAGGATGCTTGGATTTATGATGATGAAAAATACTGGGCAGATAATGAATTAGAGATTAGTGATGTTTTGAGGTTGAGAAATAGTTTGCTTAACAGCAGATTTAGAAGCAAGGTAACTGACACTAGGAAAAATAAGAAATTTGTTAATCTTGCTCAGGAAATTGCTATAGGCTCTAAGCCAGTTGATGTTGAAATTGAATTGAAAAACAGATTGAGGTTTAAAAGAGACAAGGACAGGCTTTTAACACCTCATGGATTAAAGGCTCCTTTGAAAAAAGCAAAAGTTGTTTCTAATGTTAAAGTTAATCGGCATCTTGATAAGGCAATGAATGATGAGATAAAGGCAGCAGAGGCTGTTAAGACACTTTACAAAAGAAAGTTTAATGAATATACTCTTAACAAGATACTTTCTGTAGGTGTTTTGGGATTGAAAAAAGACAAGAGATTGGTTCCAACTCGTTGGAGCATTACTGCAACAGATGATATGCTCGGAAAGCATTTACTCAACATAGTTAAGGAATTTAAATGGATAGAAGATTTTGAATTGCATTGGGGAGAATTCTTAGGGAATAGTTACATAATATTAATGTTTCCAGGTGTTTGGACTTATGAACTTTTTGAATTATATCTTCCTAACAGTTCTTGGAATCCAACTGAGAAAATAAAAGCTTCAACAGATTATGAGGGTTTTCATGGAAGGAAAAAATATGCTTTTAATACTGCAGGAGGTTATTATGCAACAAGACTCCCAATACTTGAATATTTAAGAGATATAAAGAGACAGGCAAGTGTTTTAGTTATTAGAATTGAAAATCCTTCTTACTGGGCATCTTTAGGGGTTTGGGTTGTCAGAGAGAGTGTTAGAAAGGCCATGAATAAAAAAGCAATGAGGTTTGAAACAAGAAAAGAGATGCTCAATTCTGCAAAGAAAATTGGAGATATAAAGTATAATTTTGATTATGAGCAAATATTTCAGAGAAGCAAGCTACTTAAGCAGATTAAGACTCAGACAAATCTTAATGAATTCATTTAGTTTGCCTTCTTTTTTGCTGACTGATTATGATACCACTCCTGAAAATCCGGGTCTTTAATTATTTCTTCTTCAGAGATCACTTGTACAAAGTTTTCTGGATCAACATAATACCCTCTGTAAAGTTCATATAATTCATTGTTTGCAAATGCACTGCCGCCTTGATAAAGAGTGCAATGCCAGCAGTTTTTTGTGAATTCATCTAATATTTTTCCTACAGGATTCATATATTTTTCTTTTCTTTTTTCATAGAATTCTCTGCATTTGTTTATCCACTGTTTTTCATTTTCCATATTTATTTAGTTAAGGCTTTTTTTATAAGGATTGTTATAATTGTATGAGATATTATATTTTTCATGCAATAAATCCTTAAAAGCCTTAAAAAAGAATTATATTTATGCCATTAATACTTGATTTTGGGAAATATAAGGGAATGAGTTTAGAAGAGGTTGCTTTAGGAAGGCACCCTCCTAAAGAAGAAAACCCAAAAAGCGAAGGTTATTTTTATTTTTTTCAATTAATTCAAGGAGACCCAAAATATTTCTCAAGGTTCAGAATCCCTGAAAACATTGAGAGATGGACAGAAATACACAAGCAATTGAATAATTTTAAGGCCATAGAGTCTTGTGAAAATTGCGGAGAAGATTCTACTTTAATTAGCATAGCAGGAGATAATTCAGGATATAGTTTTTATCCGTATGTTTGCTGTGATAGGCTTGAATGCAAAGAAGCAACAATCTCAAAATATAGGTCTAAATTAAGCTTTACTAGTCCTCAAAAATCCAAAGACATTAGGAAAAAAAGAAAAGAAAAGGGGTTAAGTAAATTAGGTGATTATTTTGATGAAGGAACAAAAGAGATACTTTTTAATGGAGGGAAGCGAATATATAATCTTGATAAATTTTTTTATCCAATAGGTTTTGATACTATTCTTAGGTTTGGATGGAGCAAAGGAGGTAATAAAAGTGATGAGTTTCAAGCTTATAGATTAATGATGTATTTGGCAGGTTGGCCAAAAGGAAAGGTGTTGAATAAGAAAAGTGCAACAGAATTTATTGATGAATTAGAATTAAGAGATTAAATGTTCAGAAATTATTTTTGAAGTGTTTTATAAATTTTATTTCTCCAGATAATAAATGCTAATAAAATTATAGTTACTAGAAAAGCAAGGGCTGTTTCAAGAACCATGTAGGAAAGAGCTATCAGTATTGCTATAATTACTAATTGAATTAGTATTTTTTGGGTTTTCTTTTTCATTTTTCTTCAGAGTTATTAGATTCTTTGGATTCAGATTTGTTCTCTTCTTTTTTCTTGTCTTTCTTCTTTTTAGATTGTTTTTTGTTCTCTTGCTGCTCAGCCTTACGCTTTCTGTATTCTTCTATTCTCTTCTTGTTTTTTGGACATTCAGAATTAAAACAAAATATCCAGGGTCTTTTTCCTTTTCTCAAAGACATTAAGAGTCTGAATCCGCAATCCTCGCAATTCTTGTCTGTTTTTTTTATTTTTCCGTAAGGAGGAAGAGAGTAAGTTGTTTTACAATCAGGATATGCATCACATGCAATAAAGTGTTTTTTGTTTTTCTTTGAATAAGTTATTGCTAGGTGGCCTTTTTTGCACTTTGGACATTGCATAATTCTATTTTCAACTCTCTGTTGTTTTCTGTACTCTTCAATAGCTTTGAGAAGCTCTTTTCCTATCTCCTCTTGATCTTTTTTAAAATCCTTTGAAATCTCTTTTATTGCTTTTTTTGCTTTTTCAAGAATCTTATCTTCTTGTTTCTGGAAATTTCCTTTCTTAGCTTCTTCAATCTTTTCCATGTCTTCTTCAAATTCTCTTGTGAGCTCTTCTTCAATTATTATTGGTGAATGCTTTTCTAATGTGGCAATAAGAGACATTCCAAGAGGAGTGGCTTTTATACTCCTATCTTTTATGTAATTTCTGTCATAAAGAGTTTCTAGTATGTTTGCTCTTGTTGCTTTTGTTCCAAGGTTTCTTTTTTCTAATTGAGAAAGGATTGATGCAGGAGAGTATCTTTTTGGAGGTTGGGTTTCTTTTTCATCTATTCTTTCATCAGTAATCTCAACTTGGCCATCAAAGTCTGGAATGTTTTGCTCTTTGCTTTTAGTTGGGTAGATTTCCATCCAGGCTTTTCGCACTGTCTGCTTTCCTTTTGCTCTGAATTTAAGATCTTTGTTATCATCAACAATAACTGTGACCTTTTTTCTATCTATTATGGCGCTTTCGCAGAATAAAGAAAGAAATCTCTTCACAATTAAATTGTATATCTTTTCATCTTGATCAGGAAGAACTTGTGTGTTGCCAGTAGGATAAATAGCAGGGTGAGCAGGATCAGATTTTTTCCCTTGTTTTGGTTTTTGCTTTTTCATTAATCTGCTAACCTTAAATTTTTTCGCAAGCTTATCTCTTATTGTTTTATAATCAATGCTTTCAGGAATTTTTTGAGAAGATGTTCTTGGATAAGAGATGAGTCCAGCAAGATAAAGGCTTTGGGCTATTTTTAGTGTTTTTGAAGGGGTGATTCCATAAAATCTATAGGCTTCTTTTTGCAAGCTGGTTAAATTAAAAGGAGGCTTTGGAGCCCTGTACTGCTTTGATTTTTTTGTTTTTGCTTTTGCATCTTTTCCAACAAGGTTCTTAAATTTGTCAAGTTCTTTTTTGTCAAAAATATCTTTAGGATGTTTTAATTCAATTTGCTTTTTGTCTTTATTTTCAGGATCTTTTATTTTTATGAAAATTTGCCAAAAAGGTTCTGGCTTAAAATTTTGTATCTCTTTTTCCTTTTCTACAATCAGATTTAATGCTGGTCCCTGAACTCGACCAATTGACATTATTTTGAATTTGCCTGTTGTTTTTATTGCGTTCATAAGGGCTCTTGAAAGATTTATTCCATAATACCAATCAAGATAGTGTCTTGTTTCCCCTGCAATTGCCTGGCCCCAACTTATGCTTGGAAGCTTTTCATCATAAGATTGTTGTAATTCCTTATCAGTCAATGTAGAGAATTTCATTCTTTTTGCATCTTCTTGTCCGCAGATAAATCTTACAACATTTAGCCCAATAACTTCTCCTTCAACATCAAAGTCTGTTGCTACAGTCAGGCTTCCAGCTTTTTTAGCAAGCTTTAGAATTGTGTTGTAATATCTCTTTGTGTAATCCCTTTTTCTAACTTGAAAATTAGGTTTCCAGCTTATGTCAAATATAGGGAAGTCAGAGCCCTTGACATTTTGGCTTAGTGTCAGCAAGTGTCCTACAGCTGAGACCACTACAATCTTTTTCCCATCTCTGTCAATTTCATAATAAGGAACTTTTTGATATGCTCTTCTTGTAGGTTTTCCCAATGCATGGGCAATTTTTCCTGCTGCCTGTGGTTTTTCTGTTATTAGCAATTCAAAACCTTTGTCTTTAAGATCTATTTTAGGAGGAATATATTTTTTTGTTTTTGTGACTGTTCTTTTTGAGGATTTCTTTGTTCTTCTTTTGCTTTTACTGGATTTGTTTCTGGATTTTGTTTTTTTATTACCTTTTTTTTCAACTTTTTCCACAGGTTCTTCTGCTCTTGCTTTTTTTTCTGTAACTCTTTTGTTATCTGGTTGATATTCTTTGACTGTTTTTTCAGTGGTTTTTTTCAAATCTTCTTCATCAACAGGGAAATATTCTTCTGCTGAAGTTTCTTCTCTGCTTTTTTTGGGTTTTTTTGGCATTTTTTACTCTTATATATAAATTATCAGAATTAGAGTATTTAAGATTTTAGGGGTTTTAGTCTTTTTTATTAAGAATGTCTGTTTTAATCTGAGCTACTCTCACATTATATATAGAATCTTTAAATTTAGTTCTTGCATACTCTTCTGCATGTTCTCTTGTAATAAAGCAATATGATACTGAATAATTTGTTGAGGGGTTTAAAATCATACCTTCTCCAATAATCACAAAGGCACCTTTTTTTAATGGGCTCAAAACCTTTCTTTCTTTTAAATATTCTAGAATTTTTGTATATTCTCCTGTTTCTCTGTCTTTTGCAT
>WJLC01000032.1 GCA_014728745.1 Candidatus Pacearchaeota archaeon | reverse complement strand
TCTTTTATCTCCTTACTATTAAATTTAATCTTTTGCCCTTCAAACATATTCTTTATTGCAGGCATATAAAATGTTCCTTTTTCCCATTTGATTTTTGCTAATGGGCTAGTGTGGGCAGCAGAGTCAACTAATTTAATTACTTCTCCTTTTCCCTCAAGTTTTTGAGGATATCCTAATCTATGTTTAAACGCTTTTTTTCTAACTCTGTATGTATGAGTTCCTCTTCCACGTCTTTGTTGTATTATTCTTTTTCCCATTTTAACAAATTAATTATATTATTCCTAGTTTCGTAGCCACATCAATAGCTGGAAACTTTTTATTTAATTTAACATAGGCTTGCTTTTTATTGTCTTTTATGCTTGTTCTCACTTTTTCAACTTTAACATCAAATAATCTTTCAACTTCTTGCTTTATATCTTGTTTTGTTCTCTTCATTTCAGTTTCAAATGTTAGTATATTTCCACTTTCAATAGCCATAACTGCTTTTTCTGTTGTCATTGGTTTTAATATCATTTTTCCTTCTCCCTCTTATTTTCTTTTGTTTTTTCCTCTTTTTTTGGTTTCTTTGCCTGAGATTTTTTCTTCTTTGCTTTTCTCTTAGTTTTCTTTTGTTTTTTCTTTGATGATTTTTTCTTATTCCCTTTTTTCCTTTCTTTTTTACTTTCTCCTTGCTTTTCTTTTTCTACATCACGTGCATTAGATAAATCTTCTATTGCTTTTTCAGTATAAACAGTTATTCTGCCAAGACCCCCTCTCGCAAGATCTGCAACACCTAACTCCTTGGCATTAACAACCTCAAAAGAGTTTGTCTTTAATTCTTCATTATTTCCAATAACAATAAGCAATCCTGCGTTTGATTTGTATTTTCTTCCTCTTCTTTTTCCTTTTCCACTTCTTATCTGTCTTTTTCTAACAGCAAGCTTAAACAATTCATTTCCAAGAATTTTTTTAATGCTTTTAATCAGGTCTTTTGTTTTTAATGATGTTATTTTTGAATCAACTATAAAAGGCGCATTAATTGCTTTTTCTTCAGCATTTTTTAGTGAATTATATCTTTTTATTATTTCTCTAGGATTTGCAGTTGCACTTAATGCAGATTCTTTCGCAATCTTAAATTCTTTTTTGTTTATTTTTGTTTTTTTACCTTTTCTTGCCTCTACTTTAGGAGAATGAGGCTTTCTCCCTCCAACAGTGCTTGAAATCTCTGCACCCTCCCAATGAAATTGACTTCCTCTTCTTGATAGTGTTTTTCTAGGAATTCTACTCATTCCTCTACCGTACTGACTTTTCCAAACATGTCTTCTGTGGATAAGCTTTCCACTAGCTGAATGCTGCCTCCCTGCTTCAGGAGCAGGAGAGTAAGGTTGTTCTTTTTTAAGAGCTTCTAAAACCTTAGCAACAATGTCTTCCCTAATTATTCTGGAAAAACCTTTAGGAAGTTCTATTGTTTTCTTTTCCTTTGCATTTACATCAAGTAATTTTGCTTTTGTAGCCATTTTGATTATTTAATTGCAACAAGATCATAAGCAATCTTGTCTGTTTTTTTAGTTGGTCTCAAAGGAGCGCACGCAATAAGCTGTCTTTTTGAAGGCCCTTGAACAGAACCTTTGACAATAATGTAGTTTGTCTTCACGTCTCCGTATTTTTTAATGTCTTTGAGCATGTTTTTCTTTTCTCCTTCAAGCTCCTGGACCTTTCCTAAGCCAATTATATTACTATTGTATGATATTCGTGTGAACATTCCAAGTTGCCCTGCCATAGGAACTCTGAAAGTAACTCTCGCAGGATGCCATGGACCTATGCTTCCTGGCCTTCTTCTTCCTTTTTCTGATTTATGTGATTTTAATGTTACTCCAAATCTTTTTACTGGTCCCTGGGTTCCTTTGCCTTTTGTAAGCCCTCTTAAATCAATTAAATCATTTTCATTGAAGAACTCAGTAATAGAAATCTCTTTTCCAATGTTTTCTTTAATAAAATTCTTTTTATCCTCTAAACTTCCAGATAATCCTACTTCAATTAAATCTGGCTTTTTCTTTAGGTTTGTTTTACTAACATCAGCATAAGCAATAACAGTTAGGTTATCATAATCAATGTTTTTTAATGAAGAATTATTATCAGAATCAAAATCTTTGCTTTTTAGTAATTTTTTAGAATCAGAAGGAATTTTAATTTTCCTTTTTAGGTTTTTATCTTTGTCCACACCTTCAACAAGCATGTCTTTGACAACATCATTGTCTTTGTAAAATCTAACAGAGAGTATTTTTAAGGGAGGGCATTCAAGAATTGTCACAGGCACAGCAATTTCCTTGCCTTGCGACATTGAATCAGGGGTATTATCCTTGACAAAGGCTGTAGCCATTCCTGCCTTGTAACATATAAAACCCTTTATTTTTTTATCAGAATCAATAGCTTGCCAGTTAACACTAGGTAAAAATTTATCTGCCCTTTTTCTGGGCCAATACTGTAAACTTCCTTTTCTCGGTGATTTTCTTGTCGGCATTTCTTATTATGTTTAGTGCGGAGACTTTCATTTTAATTGTTGCTCCCTGGAATAAAATACAAAGAAAATTAGGGTTTTTAAAGCTTATCCTATTCGAAAATTATCTTTTTTCTAGACTCTCAGGCCTCAAATTCAAACTCTTTCTTAATATCTTGACCATCTATTTTCCCTTCTCTAACAATTCTTCCTTTTCTAATAGCCTCTTTTCTCATTTTGGCAAAATCTCCTGTTTTCTTCAACTCCTCTGGAATAATTAGTTTGTCAATGAAAAAAGTATGTTTGATGTTTGCATTTTCAAAATCTGGTTTTTCAAAAATAAAACTTTTCACTAATTCCTTATCTTTTGTCTTCAAGGTGCAAAAGTCTGCTTTAGGGCCTCCTTTTTTACCTTTGCCTGGTTTTCCAGATTTAGGGGCCTTTGGTTTTATTTTTAATTTTGTTTCATCTTTATCCACAGAAAAGCTCAAAGCAAAAAAGCTTCTAGGACATTCCTTAATCATGTTCAGGATTTCT
The DNA here is from genome assembly GCA_014728745.1 of Candidatus Pacearchaeota archaeon. Lineage (GTDB taxonomy): Archaea > Nanobdellota > Nanobdellia > Pacearchaeales > GW2011-AR1 > WJLC01. The sequence continues at coordinate 3,634 of WJLC01000032.1, read as the reverse complement.
TCACCACTCATTTCCTCATTTATGATAAATCTTTTCACTCCTTGAAACTGCTTTACTTTAGCATTAGCAAGAAGATCTTTGAAAATATCTTCTTCTTTTAAATTTCTTGTAGAAACAACTGCACCCTTAACTTTTGTTTTATCAGAGCCAAGTTTTTTAGCAACTGCTTTAACAAGCCCATTTGCAAATTCTGCACTTGTTTTTATTTTGTATTTGTTGCCTGTACTGAATTTTTTTGCCTCAATCAAGGCCTTGTTTCTAAATTCACCTTTACTGAATTTTTGGAACTGCAAATGAACAGCCTCTTCTTTAGCACCATCAAAAGCCTTTTTTATGAAATTCATATTATAAATTCTCAAAATCTCTTTATAAACTTTTTTTATTTCTCTCTTATTTTTCCCTTTTCCTCTTTTCCCGCTTTCCTTTTACTTTCTCTCTTATTTTTCTCTTTTCCTTTCCTATAGACTTACAGTTCTTTTAAAATTCTGAAACATTTATAAATTTGCATTACTTAAAACCAGTAACATGGATGAGTCTTTTTTTAAGAAAGTTATGACAACAATAATAATTGTAGCTCTAGTTGTTTTAAGCTTTTTAATATTAAGACCTATACTTATGTCAATAGTTGTAGGAATTGTTTTTGTTTTTATTCTTGCCCCAGTATATAACTGGGTGAATAAAAAAATCAAGGTTCCAAATATTTCAGCAATAATAATTTCTGTATTTTTAATTTTGTTAATTATACTCCCAATATGGTTTTTGACCCCTCTTGTAGTTGACCAATCGCTAAAACTGTATTTTACAACAAGGCAAATAGATTTTGTAACTCCTTTGGAAAATTTCTTTCCTTCTTTGTTTGCTTCAAAAGAGTTTTCTAATGAGGTTGGATCAATAATATATTCTTTTGTAAATAAAACAATTAATTCAATAACTAATTATGCCTCAAACCTGATCCTTAATTTTCCTGCTCTAATGCTACAGTTGACTGTTGCGTTTTTCACCTTCTTTTTTGTTTTAAGAGATAAAGAAGAGATTTTAAATTATATAAAAAGCCTTTTGCCTTTTTCAAAAAATGTAAAAGACCGGATGTTTAAGCAGACAAGAGGCATTACAATGTCTGTTCTTTACGGACAAATTATTGTAGGAATTCTTCAGGGTATTATAGTAGGTATAGGGTTTTTCATTTTTGGGGTTTCAAACGCTTTATTGTTAACACTGTTTGCAGCTCTTGCAGGAATTTTTCCTGTTGTTGGAACAGCACTTGTTTGGATACCTTTAGCCATATTCTTATTTGTTGAAGGAAATATCATATCTGCAATAGGAGTTTCTGTCTTTGGATTAATAGCATCTACAGTTGATAATATTATAAGGCCAATGATTGTGGCTAGAAGAACAACACTTCCAACATCAATAACATTAATAGGAATGATTGGAGGGTTTTTCCTTTTTGGAGTCTTAGGATTTATTTTAGGACCATTGATTCTTGCATATTTATTGATAATTCTTGACATTTATAGAAACAAAAGAACTCCTGGACTTCTTAAAAAAGAGCCTTCTGCTCCTAAATTAAAATTAAATTTATAAAATATTTCAGAGGTGGTTGATTAATGAAATTAAAAATAAAACTTCTTAGTTGGTCTGCAGGAATTCCTGTTGCTATGCTGAGAGAGACAACAGCTAACAAAATAGGTGTTCATCCCCAGGATAGGATTCTAATAAGAATAAATGGCCATAAGAAATTCACGACAATAGTAGATACTGTTAAAAAAGGGTTGCTAAAAGAGGATGAGATTGCGGTAACTTCTGAAATGGTTAATATTCTGAAGTTAAAAAAATCCCAGGTAGTTGATATTGAACTTGCCCCAATCCCTCAAAGCCTTGACTTTATCAAGAAAAAACTTCATAAAAAAACCCTTTCTAAACAAGAAATATTCACAATAATCAGAGACATAGTTTCTAATTCACTTTCAGAAGCTGAGATAGCCTTGTTTGTTGTTTCTATGTACAAGTATGGGATGTCTATGAATGAAATCTATTATTTGATTGAGGCAATTCAAGAAACAGGAAAAAAATTAAAGTTAAATAGAAAGTATATTGTTGACAAACATTCTATAGGGGGTGTTGCAGGGAACAGAACCACACCTTTGATTGTATCTATCTGTGCTGCAGCAGGATTAACAATTCCTAAGTCTTCTTCACGAGCAATAACAAGTGCAGCAGGAACAGCAGACACTATTGAAACAATAGCAAAAGTTGATTTTCCTATGAAAAAATTAAGGAAGATTGTTTTGAAAACCAATGGATGCATGATTTGGGGGGGAGCACTTGGAGTGGTTCCTGCAGATTCAAAAATAATTCACATTGAAAAACAGCTGAAGATAGACCCAGAGGCACAATTACTTGCATCAATCATGTCTAAAAAACTTGCTTTAGGAAGCAAGTATATTGTAATAGATATTCCTTACGGAAAATCAGCTAAGGTGAATAAGAAAAAAGCATTGGAATTAAAAGATAAATTTGAGAAGATAGCAAAACATTTTAACAAAAAGATGAAGGTTGTTCTTACAGACGGAAAACAGCCAATAGGAACAGGAATAGGCCCAGCACTTGAGTTAAAAGATGTTATAAAGGTCTTAGATCCCACTAAAAAAGGACCTAAGGATTTAGAAGACAAGTCAACAATGCTTGCAGGAGTTCTTTTTGAGCTTACAAAAAAAGTCAAAAAAGGAAAAGGTCAGGAACTAGCAAGAAAAATGATTTCCTCTGGAAAAGCTTTTGAAAAATTTAAAGAGATAATAAAAGCACAAAAAGGAAAACCCAAAGACATGAATAAAATCCCTGAAGCAAAATTCAAGAAGACAGTTCTTTCATTAAAAAAAGGAAAAGTAGTGTCAATAGATAATAAAAAAATAAACACCATGGCAAGAATAGCTGGCTGCCCTAAAGACAAATATGCGGGTCTAAAGATTAAGGTTTTAGTAAATGATAAGATAGATAAAAAAGACCCTGTTTTGACTATTTATTCAGAGACAATTTCAAGATTAAATGAAGCTCTTAATTATTATAAGAAAGCAAGACCCATTCTTATAAAATAAATGAGTATAAATAAACACAACTAATTTTTTAAATCAACTTTTCTTTTTGTTTTTAATGGCAGAGACCTACAAAAGAAAATTGGTGAATTATTTTAAAAAGAATCTAAAAAAAGGATACACTTCTGACTCCTTGAGGTTTGCATTGATGTCTCAGGGATATTCAAGAGTTGCAGTGGATACTGCATTAGAGACAGCTAACAAGGAGCTCTCTGAAAAAGCTCCAAAAGTAAAAGAAAAACCAAAGATAAAGTATCAGATTATAGATGAAAACAACAGGCCAGTTAACATAAAGCTTCCCTTGTGGAAGAGATTTCTGAAAAAGTTGTTTGGGCTATAAAATTAATTTTTCCTGGTTTTTTAAGATTATAGAAACCTTTTTAATGAATTTTAATTCAGTAATATTAAGCCTCCGTCGCATAGTGGTATTGCACTCGGCTTGAGACCGAGGTCCTTCGGGGCACACAGGTTCGATTCCTGTCGGGGGCGTTTTAAAGATAAACTTTCTTTTCAAAAGCTTCTAAAACTCTAGAATCCGGACT
>WJLC01000031.1 GCA_014728745.1 Candidatus Pacearchaeota archaeon | reverse complement strand
GTATATTCCTCTGGATTCCCTAAATTAACAGGCCCTGTAAATTCATCCTGGTTCATCATCCTGTACATCCCATTAATCAAATCAGAAACATAACAGAAACTTCTTGTCTGCTTTCCATCACCATAAACTGTTATTGGTTTATTGTTCAAAGCCTGAACAATGAAATTTGAGATAACCCTTCCGTCATTCATAGCCATATTTGGTCCGTATGTATTGAATATCCTTATTATCCTTATGTCCACATTATTTTCTCTGTGATAATCCATCATGAAAGTTTCTGCACATCTTTTACCTTCATCATAACATGCTCTGGGGCCCAATGTACTTACATTCCCTCTGTAAGTCTCTTTTTGAGGATGCTCTTCAGGATCTCCGTAAATTTCAGAAGTTGATGCCTGCAAAATTCTTGCCTTGCATCTCTTTGCTATTCCCAGCATATGATATATTCCAACAGTGCTAGTCAAAGTTGTCTTTATAGGATCAAACTGATAATGAACTGGAGAAGCAGGACAAGCGAGATTATATATCTGATCCACCTCTAGATAAATCGGCTGGATTATATCATGTCTTAAAATTTCAAAATTAGGATTATTCATCAAAGGAAGAACATTTCTTTTACTCCCAGTGAAAAAATTATCCATGCAGATAACTTCATCTCCTTTATCTAAAAGAAGTTTACATAGATGACTTCCAATAAATCCAGAACCTCCTGTAACTAAAATTTTCATTGAATATAAAGAAAAAAAGATTATTTATAAATGTTACTAAGATCTTTTAATATTCCAGAATTTAAAAAATTTAAGAGATTTTGAGATTTAAGAATATTAAGGACTATTTCTCTTTATTAAAATAACCAGTAATTTCTTTGATTATTTTATCGAAATCAGACAAATTTTCTGCAAGCAGTTCATAAACAAGATCATCATCTATATTTCCATATTTATGAACCAAAATATTTCTAAGACCTTTCATGTCTTTAATTAAATTAATTATTTCTTTAGAAAATATCTTATTATCTTTCAGTTTATTTAGGATATCTTCATCATCAGAAGGTACACCCAATTCCAAATCAGCATATATCATAGAACAAATATCAATTAAATTCTCAATACAGTATTCTAATCTTTTGTAGATTCCATCTTTTACTAGTTTCAATTCCCTAAACTCTCTTGCATTATCAGGAAGGTTATCACTAATCAAAGCTAAGTTCTCTTCAATTTCTTTTATCTTTTCAAAGACTCGCTCTTTCAGCATTTTTTACACCCGTGATATAATAGACATATCTTGGAAGAAAATCTTCATAGTCTTTTTTCAGCTGTATTGCCAACAAAGTAAGCTTTTCTTTATCCCTGCAGTAAAGGAGTTTTCCTTTTAATGCACTTATTTTTACTCTCAATGGCAGGTCTTCAAAAATCTGTATATCATATTTTTCAGGCAATTCTCCTGATAATTTGATTCTTGTCTTTAATCTTTCTTTTTTAAGTAAATTCAAAGAAACTGCTATATCAATATCAGATATGGGTGTTTTTTTTCCGTTTACTTCAGAGCCATAAAGCAAAATAAAGTTAACACTATCAAAAACATGCATTTGTTTGAGTTTTTTGATTATCTTATCTTTGATTTCCATATGGGTTATTATTACAGAACTAGTTTAAAAGTTTTGCTATAGATATTCTAAAATTGAATCCTTTATCTCAGTTATCTTCGGCTCTCCTAAATCTTTAAAATTAGTGCTCCAAAAACCATGATCAGAATGATCTCCAAACATGCCTATAGCCTCCATCCCATGGTCAGATAAAACAATCAATTTCTCTATTTTATCATTGTTTCTTAATTTTTCTGCCAGCTCATCCATCTCTTTATACAACATTTTTATTAAAGTTGTATTTCCAAAATTAAGGTGTCCAATAACATCTATTACTGAAAAATACCCCAATATAAAATCATGCTCTTCTTCTAATGCTTTGTTGAATTCTTCTTTTATCTTTTTATGATGCTCAAAAGCATCTTTGTTATATTCTTTTCTGATCTTTTTTTTCTCTTCATCATCATTTGTTTCAAAAAAACTTTTTAATAATTTTCTTGATCTTTCATGTGCTTCCAGATCATAAGAAAATCCAGGGAGATCTATTACTTTTGGATTTTTAAATTTAGAAAAAAAAGTTTCCTTTATATCCCATTTCTTGTTCCACATCTCTTTATTTCCTTCTCCTAAAACTTCTTTTTCTTTATTTTCACCAGTCATAAAACTACTCCACAACACCATTGTCCTTGGCTGTGAAAACTCAGAGATATCTGTCTTGCCGTAATATTCTTGTTTTAAATTATTGCAGTCAAATTCCTTAACTTTATCATATTCCAATGCATCTATTGCCAATATAACTTTCATTTTACAATTATCCCTCCAGCACAAGTATCATTCCTCTCTAATACAAATCTTCCTAATTCCTGCATATTATTGAAATCTTCAACAACAATTGGCTTCTCTGTCTTTATTATAACATTCCCAACTTCTCTGTTTTGGATCTCATCTGCAT
>WJLC01000030.1 GCA_014728745.1 Candidatus Pacearchaeota archaeon | reverse complement strand
ATAATTTCCACCTAATATTTATTTACTAATGTGTTATTTTTAATCAAAATCTTTAATAAGATAATTTTCTTGGCTTTTATAATAGGTTAAAGGATTTTATGCTAAAATGAAAAAAGAGGATATTGCGTTTCTTGAACAAATGATAAAGTCTCTTGAAGATGCTGAAGTAAAGCTAGAAGAGGCTAACAAGAACAAGGATCATGAAAAATTCAGAAAAACAAAGAAATTCATGATGGATATTCAAAAGCAAATGGATAGTACTATTCAGTGAACTGTAATAAAAACCAAAAATAGAGACAAATAAAAATGAGAAAAAAACAAGGGACTTTTTATGATTTGAATTCAGATATTTCCAGGGCTTCAAGGGCAATAAAGGAAATTTCTAATCTTTATAATGAAATAGATAAAACAGATGATCAGGCAGAAAAAAAACTAATCAGCAGTCAGATTCAATCTTTAAAAGATTCTCTTAAAAAAACTGTTGGCAATCTTGGAAAGGATATTGAAAGGCTCTCCTTAGTTGCTCCTTTGAAAAAACAAGGTGTTGAAAAGCCTATGTTCAAGCCTCTTCCTGGAAAAGGGAAAGCAAATATCCCATCTTCCAAAGCTGCTTCTAGGCCAAAAGTAACTATTAAAGGGATGCCTAACCTAAGCAAAGAGCAGATAAAAGCAAAAGAAAAAGCCCTTGATAAATTTGAGAAGGAAAAAGTAGAGGATGTTGAAAGAGAGACAATAAAAAGATTCAAGAGCAGAGAAGAAAAAAGCAGAAAAGAGAAGAAAAAGAAAAAAGCCCTTAAAAAGCAAAGAAAAGAGGCTAGCTTTTATGTGAGAATGTCTAACAAGTTCTTTTCTGATTTTTCTGAAAAGCTTTTAGATAAAGGATATTTTTCTGGTTTAAAGAGAACTCTTGTAAAGGCAAACATGCAGTTTCTGACAAAAAGCTATGTGTCAGTAATATTTTTCACAACTTTTTTATCAGCAATAATCTCATTTTTCTTGTTCATATTCTTTTTGTTTTTCAATTTTGGGGTCAATTTCCCATTCATAACATTTGCAAGAGTCAATGTTTTTGAAAGAGCCCTTAATATATTCTGGATATTTATTTTGTTTCCTTTAATAACCTATTTAATTTCATATATTTATCCGTCATTAGAAAGAAGAAACTTAGAGACGCAGATTGCTAGAGAGTTACCTTTTGCAACAATTCATATGTCTTCAATTGCAGAATCAAAAATAGAACCAAGCCATATTTTCAGGATAATGGTTACTTCTCCAGATTATCCACATTTGAGAAGACAATTTATCAAGCTAATAAACGAAATAACTATTTTTGGAAGGGATTTAGTAACTGCATTAAGAAACAGTGCAATGAACAGCCCTAGCAAAAAACTTGCAGAACTTCTTGATGGGCTAGGAACAACAATAACTTCTGGAGGAGACTTGTCTGACTTTTTTGCAAAAAGAGCGCAGAGCTTATTGTTTGATTACAAGCTTGAAAAAGAGAAAAAAACCAAATCTGCTGAGACATTTATGGACATATACATTAGTGTGGTTATTGCAGCGCCTATGATTTTAATGCTTTTGCTTATTATGATGAGGGTTTCAGGGTTAGGAATATCTTTAAGCACTGCAATGATTTCATTAATAATGGTTGCAGGAGTTAGCTTTGTTAATGTTATCTTCCTAGTATTTTTGCACTTAAAAGCACCAAAGGAGACTTAGAAAAATAAATTAAATTAAATTAAATTACATAATTAAAAAAAGAAAAAATGAAAATAAAAATAGGGCAGTGGGTTGGAATTTTAGTTAGTCTAATAGTTGTTGCTATATCCTTCTTGTTTTTTGGAACAGCAATGTTCTTTTTTATCATAGGAATTGCTGTGCTTGTAGGAGTTTTTCCTTTTGTGTTCTCAACAATAAGAAGCAACATGATTGCAACTCAAAAAGAAGAGATGTTTTTGGAGTTTGCTAGAAATCTTGTTGAGAGTGTAAAGACTGGAACACCAATAAGTAAGAGTATAGTAAATGTGAAAAACAGGTCTTATGGGGTTTTGAGTGAGAATGTCAAGAAGCTTGCTAATCAAATACAGCTTGGTATTCCTTTAAACAAGGCTCTTACAACATTTGCAAAAGATGTTAATAATAAAACAATCTCAAGAGCCCTTAATTTAATTGGGCAAGCAGAAAGAGCAGGAGGAGATATAGGAGTAATTTTAGAGAGTGTTGCAGATGCTGTAAGCACTTCTGAAAAACTAAAAAAAGAGAGAAAGGCTGCAATACAGACTCTTGTTGTGCAAGGCTACATAATATTTTTTGTTTTTATAATAATAATTCTTGTAATGCAATTCAGAATTCTTCCAATGATTTCAGGAATTGCTGAAACAGGCGGAGCATTTGGCTTAGGAGGGGGTGGAGGACAGCCAATAGATCAAGCAGAAATATCAAATGCATTTCTTTATCTGCTTTTGATTCAGGGATTGTTCACTGGATTGACAGTTGGAAAGCTTGCAGAAGGCAACATTAAAGCAGGCATAAAGCACTCTTTTGCATTAGTAGTAATGTCTTTTTTAATAGCAGCTGGAGCAAATGCCTTTTTTGGAGGGTAAAATATATTATATTAAAAAATGAAAACTCAAAAGATTCTCAGAGATAAAAAAGCAGGGCATGTTGGAATGATTCTATCTTTTGTTATTTTCATAACTTTTTTAGTTTTTTTATACAGCATAACAGAACCAGTTACAAGAGTTGAAAGAGGTAAGCAAGATTTGCTTCAATATCTTCAAACAGAGCTTATTGAGGAATTCACTGAGGATATGACTACCTCAACAATAAGCATAAATGAAAGCCTGGTTGATAGTAATATAGATTGCATTAAATTTGAGGTTGTCAATGGGGCAAAGGAATTAAATGCAGTGGTTAAAACAGCAAACAAGATACTAGACCATGAAAGAACAAACAACAATGAATCAATAATAATTAACAGAGAAGGCGAGAATTTCTTTAAAATATATTATTCAGGTGAATTTTCAAACACTGAGACAGAAAATGCCTGTTCAGGTTCAACACATGAGATTCTTGCAGAAGAGAGGGAATATAATAGAGGGCTTGTAAGAACAGAAGAACACATATTTGAGACAAAAATACTTGAAATGATTGAAAACTTTGAATCAAACTACTCTGAAATAAAAAACACTTTGAACATTGCCCCAGGTAGTGAATTTGGGTTTGCTTTTGTAAATTCCGAGGATAATGAAATAAGCACTCCTGAAAAAAATGTTTCTATGAATGTTTATGTTGAACAAATACCAATACAATACATTGATTCAGAAGCAAATATAAAGCCTGGATATTTAAATATAAGAGTATGGTAAATAAAACTTTCAAAAAGTTTTAGATCAAACCAGAAGAAAAATAGGCAAAATAAAAAGAAAATAAAAGATAAAAATAGCATTAAAATGTTTAAGGATAAAAGAGGATGGATAAGGATTATTGAGGCATTTATAGCAGTTCTGCTTGTAGCAGGAGCATTGTTAATAGTAATTAATCAAGGATACATTGGAAAAGCAGACATTTCTGAACAGGTTTATGAGGTGCAGCTTGCTATCTTGAGAGAGATTGAGCT
>WJLC01000029.1 GCA_014728745.1 Candidatus Pacearchaeota archaeon | reverse complement strand
TGAAAATTTTGGATCGTAGAACTCTGAAAGTTCCCTTATCCTTTTAGTCTTTTCATCTCTGCCTTCTTCTAAGACCTTCTCATGCTCTTGAAGTTGTTTTTTGCTTTTTTTCTGCCTTTTGTCAAAATCTTTTCTTTCTTGGTCATTAACTGAGGTTGTTTCTTTCTTCTTTTTCCCTCCCTTCTCTCTTCCAAAAAGCAGAAGCACAATAAACATTATTAGAAGAAATCCCGCTATAATGAATAAGATAATCGGACTTCCTATTCCTAAGACACCAAGTATTCCAGCGATAATTGCTAAAACAAGGAAGGCCCATTTCTTTATCCCTCCACCTCTTTTTATTTCTGCAACATCTTTCCCAAAACCCTTCTTATTTTTATTGTAGATATATATGTAGATAAGTGCTAATATTAAGAATATAGTTATTGTATATGCCATATTAATAATTCCCATGAAATAAAATGTGATAGTTATTCCAGCAAATACTAAAAGAATCATTAAGGTGATTCCAGTTGTCTTTTTTGTTCTTTTCCCTAATAATAGCAATCCTATGGCAAAGATTATCCCTCCAATTATCAAGGCCCACCCTGTACTTATAAGGCCTGTCCAAAAATAACCTATTCCTGCTATTGCAAGCCCAAGAAGGATAAATAATAATGCTAAACCATATCCTTTTTTATGCTCTCCAACATGAGTTCTAGCACCCTTTTTGCTAAAGATTAATATTAAGAGCCATAATGCTAATAATCCAATTCCTCCAAATAAAGTATAAGGAACTCCAATTCCTAAGGCCCATAGCAATATTCCAACTAATCCAAGCAATAAGAAAATTAATTTGCTTCGCCATTGCTTTTTCTCTTTTTCAAAATCATAGCTTTCAGCTGTTTTTTTCCTCAATGTTTTAGACAATATAAATAAAAATAAAATTATACCTACTATGGCACTTATCCAAAATATAGGATTGCCCATCAATACCTCAGCCATAGCATTTCCTGAATAAGCAAGCCATATAAAAATTCCAATTAATGTTAGAATAACCAACACAACTAATCTTTTCCAGTAACTTTCTTTCTTTCCTGTTTTGAATAAAATAAAAGCAAAAATAAAAAATACTGCAATTCCTAAAATTAACATTGCCAAGGGATTTGTTGCAAACCAGTCAAATCCTGGTGTTGCTCCTACTCCTCCAGCATAAAGCATCCAGACTATTCCTGTGATAATCAAGCTTCCGAAAATACTGAAAAGTATAAGCTTTCCTTTAGGTAATTTTTCATATCTTTTTTTCCTGCCATAAGCATATGTGAACAATACAAGCAAGAACAATGCAATGGCCATAATTGTTATTGCTAAAGGGTTTGTGAAGATTCTTATTCCTGCTCCTGCTTTAGAGCCTCCAGAATAAAGCAACCATACAATTGCCCCAACAACACCAAGAGCAATAATTGCAAATATAACTCCCTTAGAGGGCATTCTGCTTTCACCAGGTTCTTTTTTTCTTAAAAATAAAGCATAAAGAAGAATTAATCCAACACCTAATGCAATTGCAACATAATTAATCTCAACACCCCCAATCACGCCTAAGAATGCTATTAGCAATCCCATAATCCAAACAGTATGCAGTTTTGCTTTCCATATCATTAGAATAAAAACAACTAGAGCAGCAAGACCTATTAGCAACCCAAAAACATCATCTGAAAGACCAAAACCTCCTGTGCCAATCTCTAAGCCAAAGTTCATCATATTAACTGCCTGGGTTATTCCAAAAGACAATAAAACAGAAATTACAAGTGGAACACCTTTATTCCCCTTAAAGAATTTTCCAAGAACCCATAAAAGTATAGCAAAAGATACACCAAAAGTAATTATGAGAAGGATATTTTCTCCTCCAATAAAATCAAGGGCATCATCTAATCCGTATTGCGCACTCACTATATTTGTAGATAGTATTAATAAAAATGCAAACACAATTAATGACAGCATTATCCCTCTTTTCTTCATAAGTTACATAGCATTTTTATTTTTATAAATCTATTCCTGTTCTGCTATTTCTCCTAATTTTATTCATATATTTTATAAACCTGCAGAGGTTTTTTTAACAATGAGTAATATCAAGAATATCAAAAACAAAACCAATGCTGAAGAGGGCAAAAAAGATAATAAAGAAGAATACAAAGAGCCAACAAAAGCAGAGGACATGAGTTCTTTCACTATTTTTGGAAACATTGCGTTAGTTAATTTTCCTGATGATTTTAAGTTAAAGGAAAAGAAAAAGTTTGCTAAGCAGATTTTGAATGAGAATAGACAGATTAAGACAGTTGTGGAAAAATCCAGGAAGTTCAAAGGCAGGCTTAGAAAAATGAAAACTAGGCATCTTGCTGGAGAAAAGAACAAAGAAGTTAAGTACAAAGAAAATGCATGTGTTTTTAGATTTAACATTGATGATACTTATTTTTCCCCTAGATTAAGCAATGAAAGAAAAGAAATCGCTTCTGAAATAAAAAAAGGCGAAACTGTGTTAGTAATGTTTGCAGGGGTTGCCCCTTATTCAATTGTGATTGCTAAGAATACAGAATGCAAAAAAGTTGTTTCTAATGAAATTAATAGAAAAGCCAACAAATACGCTAAGCTTAATGTTGAGCTTAATAATGTTAAGGATAAGGTTAAATTAATTCAAGGAGACATTAAAAGATTAGTTAGACAAGGCAAATTTGGAAAAGAGAAGTTTGATGTTATTGTAATGCCAAGGCCAAACCTAGATGACACTTTTTTAAAAGAGGCTTTTAAACTAAGCAAAAAAGGAACAAGAATTTATTATTATGGGTTTACTCCTGTTGATGAAAAGGATAAAGTTATTGAGGGAATTAAATTAGAGGCTAAGAAAGCCAAAAAAAGAATTAGGATTTTCAACAAGAAAGAAGCAGGTGAGATTGCGCCTTACAAAGTGAGGTTTAGAGTTGATTTTAGGGTTTTGAGTTAATATAATGGATTAAAATTACTTTCTAGATTTATCTCTTGTATATTGCTTTTATTCCCCTTTTGCTAGTTTTTGAAGAACTTTTCTTTCTTCTTCTTTTTGCCTTTCTCTTTTTTCGCTTAACTTTGTGAATATTTCATGTAAGACTTCTTGAGGAGACATATAACAGCAGTCTTTGCAAAACATTCCTGTGTTGTCTGGTTCATAATTTTTATTTGCTTGGATATTATCATAAGGGTTATTGGAATTGGATGGGGATTTATATCTATGAGAAATCATTTCTTTTGCAATTTCTGGGATAAAAATGCCAAAAACCTTTTTCCAAATCCCACTTTTTTTACTTTTTCTTTTTAGGGAATCATTTCCCTGCGATGCTTGATTAAAATCCCCTTCTTTTAAATTGTTTGCAAATTCCATTTCTGTAATAATATATGCAGAATCAATCTCACTTAAGCCTATTGTTTCAAAAGAACTAGTTAAAGAGTAGGGCCTAGGGCTTTGTTCTAGTTGCTCTTCAATTAGGTCTACTATAAGCTTGTTGTTTTTTTCTATTTCCTCTTTTTTTACATATTTGTAAGGCATTTTACATTTGTTTTAAGATCTAAGCACTAGAAAGATTAGGACTAAGATTATTAATAAAAGATGTTTGGGATTTGGATTCTAAGCTTTTTTCTTTTGATTTTACTAAATTAAATACTTCATCTACAATCTCATTTTGAGTCTTGATATAATAATCACCTTTCCTCTGATAATAATTTTCTCCTTCCCCCATTTCAACTTGAAATTCTGATTCTATATTTGAGATTAAATCCATAATGTCTAAAGAATCAAATCCAAGTTGTAATCCAAGAGAATAACTTCTACGATAATTTTGAGGAGTCCATGCTTTTGGCATTGGAGGCGTATTTTCTTTGTGATTATTTTCCCTATACCACACTATTTCTCTTACAGCCTTGCTGACAAATCTTTTTATTTTTCTTTTTGTTGCCATTTATACTCTAGTTAACTTATATTTTAATTCTATAAACTTTATTATATTGAAGGGTGTGAGTTTTTTTGTTTTGTCTCCCAAATCTCCTAATATTTCTGGATCATCTAATAATTTTGAGATATCTATTCCCTCTCCTAGTTCTTTTTGCGTTCTTTCTTCTATATCAAGGCAGAAATTTGCTATATCTATAGAATCATACCCCATAGATTTTAAATCATTATGTCTCATATTAAAACCATATTTTCTTTTTCTTTCTTGAAGATATTCTTCTCCTTGCACATTAGCAATATCAAATTCTGAATCATAAATTTTGTTTAAATCCTGGGTGATTTGATTAATAACTACATTCCTTATAGGATTGTTTTTCTTTACTGATATTGTCATTTGAAGTAAGCAATAATAATGGACATTATTTATAAAATTTTACATACTGTCGTCTATATATTCACTGCAGATATTTTTAAATAAGAATCTCTTATCAGATCCTTTTTTCAATTTTAACAGATGTTGGAGCTTCTCCTCATTCCTGTCTTCACTTAGATTAATAATATTAAGGTAAATGTCTCGTGAAGTCACTCACCATGCCAGGCATTCCAGAGAAGCCTATATCCTTTTCTCAATTTTCACAGATGTTGGAGCTTCTCCTCCATGCCATGTGAATCTCGGACGCATTCTCATTGAATATATCCTTTCAGAATTGTCATCAAGGATTATAGCAGAACCCTTTAGTCTTGGAAGATTGTCCATGTATTGCTTTATTGTTTCAAGCAAGTAACTTTGCATAATGTTATTTAGTGCTGACACATCTGGAGCAGAAGTAACTCTATGAGCTAGAACAATATCAGATTGAGTCATTACATCTGTGTGTATTTTTCCTGGCTGCTGAGTTGCTAAAACAAGGCTTATTCCTGGCTGTCTTCCTTCTCTCAGCAATTGCACTAAAGCATCTGTGGCAATTGTTTTTCCTTTTGCTGGAAGAAATTCATGACCCTCATCAATAAATAGCCATGCCAAGGGATATTCTTTTTTCTCTTCTGCATTTGCTAGTTCAAAGCCTTTTGAAATAGCTTTTATTTCTTCTGCTTTTCTAGCTGCCATTCTTTGATTAAAAAGTTTTCTTGAAACAAGGCTTATAACAAGAGCACGCACATTAAAAGCTCCAACTGCATTATAAATACTTAAGTCAAGAACAGAGGTTTTTCCTGCAGTAATGAGATTGCTTACTGCTGTTGGCTCAATATTATCTTCTTTTTTAGCGAAAATTCCCCAGGTATCTGCAGCTTCAAACAAACCTATAGCAGCATTTTTTGTTTCTTGAGAGGTTGTTGAATCTCCTTTAATTTTGTCAGCTATATCTGAAATATCATAATCCGCATCTTCTTTAATTAGTTTGTTGATTGATCTTTGGATTACTACTGAGATAGGATCTGTCATTTTCAAACTAAACATTAAAATCCAATCTTCTGCAGCCATTTCTTTTGCATCAAGAGCAAATTTCTCATCTGCAGGAATTCCTTTTTCCACATATTCATCATATTTTCCAAAAGGAACAAAAACCTTTACAGGAAGATTTTTCCCTTTTAGGTTCCATGAATCTAAGAGTTCCCTATCTTTTTCATTTGCAAATTTCATTGTCCAGTAAATTCCCATGGTGTCAAAAATCAGTGTGCCTATATTTTGAGCAACTTCTTCAGGAAGATTTGAGATTTCTTCTGCCATGACTCCCAATGTATAGCTGTTGTGAACAACAATATCATTTGCCACAAAATTATGGTTTTTTGGAACGCAAATATCATATACCTTAAATTCTCCATTTAAAATTTCAATATTTTTTATTTCATCCCAGAAAATGTCTGACTCAGATAATAATTTGAGTTTTTGATTTTGTTCTACTTTTGCTATTAATGAAAGAGTTTGTCTTGATGGAGCATATCTTTTTCTTTCTCTCATTGCTTTTGGATGTTTGTATCCTGCCACTCTGCCAATTTTTGCCCAATTTTCTGGATTAAAATCATTCCATATTTCTTTTGGAACTGTGTCAACATTAGGATTTCTTTGTTTAGCAAGTATTTCTTGTTTAGCCAAAAATTCTTTCTCTTGCTTTTTCCCGTAAAAACCTATTTTTTCAATGAATTTGACTAAATTGGCAGAATTAATAACTATCTCATAATTCTTAAATTTCTTTCCCTTGTAAATAATATTTTTATCTCTTATTTTTGAAAGAATGCCAAATTTAAGCAGTAAGCTATGAACCTGCTTTATTAGTTTTTTTGAAGAAGATGAATAAGATCCCTCCCAGTAATTATTTATTTTGTATAATGAACCATCACAACTGAATAATCTGTTTAAAAAAAGTGCCAGTTTTTCTTTTTTCAATGTGAAAATTTTCTTAGAGATATATTTTTTTGTGGCTAATAATCCATGCATCTTTTCTCTTTCAATCAATTTCCTGATGCTTCTTTTTTGGTATTTGTTTTTGCAGTTTTTCACAAAATGTCCTAATTTTGTTCTTCTTTTATCTTGGCAAATTATCTTTGTCTTCCAGTTTTCTTGGACTATTCTGTAATGATTTTCTTTATCTTTTTTTAACACAAGATTTCTATCAAATTTATTTAAGGAATCTTCAAAGTCACTGATAATTTTATCATCTGTATTAGAAAATAAAACCACATTTTTTGTATGTCCTTCAGCAAGCAAATATGCAAGCAGTTTTATTTCATAATCTGGAATAGATTCTTTTCCAAATGCACTTGTTTTTCTTGGTGTGGCTATTCTACCCCCTTTGACTAATTCTTCTGCAGGTTTCCACCCATTTACTGTTAATAAAGGATGTTCAGGAGTTAGCTTTATTTCTTTTCCGCTTCTAAATTTTATTTTAAGAAGCTTTTTGACAGTTCTTGAAAAGAATTCTGTTTTTTCCGCAGGTCTTATTTTAAGATTTTTATTAAGGGCAATTATTTTTTCTTTATTGTTTTTTAGCTTTTTTATTGGAATTTGAGAGCCATCTGCTAAAGTAATAAGCGTATCTTCATGAAGGCATTTCCCTGAGCCTCTTTTTCCAGCTACAAGAACAACATGGCTTTTAGCAACATCCATGAATATTTTATTGCTTAGAGAAGTGTACTGACCCATTTTTACAAACCCCTTTCCAATAAAAATAAGACCTTTATCTCCAAGCCTCTTTTTATCATCTTCACCTCTTCCTACAATTATATCATATGGCATATCAAAATAATAGGAATATTGTTTTTAATATTTGTGATGATTGAATATAGATTCTTTTTGAAAACAACAAGCAATTTACCAAAATGTTTTTAAAAGGTTTTTTCTATGCTTGTGCATGGAACCTGATAAAGAGAACAAAGACAATGATTCTAAACCAGTTGATGATAAACCCAAAATGGCAAAAACAAAATTAAACCCATGGATGATTGCCAGTATAATTCTTGGAATTATTGTAATCGTTTTATTATTTTCTGGATTTAGTATTACTGGAGGGGTTATTAATAATGGAGATATCTCTAAAGAAGAAGCAGGTCAGCAAATTTTAGATTTTGCAAATTCTCAAACAGGTGGAGGAGTAGAATTAGTCGAAGTTAGCGAGAATTATGGATTATATGAAGTAATAGTAAGTTTTCAGGGCCAGGAATTGCCATTATATATTACTAAAGATGGAGAAGCATTAGTACAAGGAGTAATGCCTATGGATTCAGTTTCTGGAGATTCAGAAACTCAAGATACTCAAACACAAGACCAACAAGACCAGAATGTTCCTAAATCAGACAAACCAGAAGTAGAACTATTCATAATGACTCATTGCCCTTATGGAACCCAGGCTGAAAAAGGATTTCTTCCTGCAATAGCTACTCTTGGAAATTCTGTAGATGCTAAAATTAGGTTTGTTCATTACTTTATGCATCAACCTGAGGAAACTGAGACACCTATACAGGTATGTATAAGAGAAGAGCAATCAAGCAAATTTTATGATTATTTAGAATGTTTCTTAGAAGATGGAAACAGCTCAAGATGTGTAGAGAAAGTTGGAATTGATAAAGAGGCATTAGATTCTTGTGTAAAAAATACTGCTGATGAATATTATGCAATTGATTCAGAGGCAAGCGAAGGATACGGAGTAAGAGGCTCACCAACACTTGTAATCAATGGACAGACTGTCTCAAGTGGAAGAAGCCCTGATGCAATGCTTCAAACTATATGCAGTGCATTTAACACAGCTCCAAATGTTTGCGATAACCAATTAGAAACTGCTAGCCCAAGTCCAGGATTTGGATACGAGGGAACAGGTTCTAATACTCAGGCTCAATGTTAAGTCAAGATAAAAACAATTTCTTAGATTGTTATTCTTTAAATTCTTAAATTTTATTTTTTAAAAGTAAAAACTAGCATATCCTACAACAGAGCTTTTGTCTTCTGTCACGTCTCCAGAATTCTTATATTCAATTAATTTAGGTTTCCAGTTTTTAAGTTTGCATAAATGCATTAATACAAGCAATGCTGAGCTTCCGCAAGCATCTATTTTTTCCCAGTTTTGCAAATCAAGATCTTTGATTATTTTTATTGAATTTCTATCTTTTTTTACTGCTTTATTATAATTATTGAAATGACTTAAATCTGTAGAGAAAATGTAAACAGCATTTTTTATCTCTGAGATGTAATTTGCAATTTTTTTAGCTTCTTCATTTCCTACATCTCCTACAACCAAAGGAAGAATTTCTTCAAAACCTAATTTTTGCAAAAAAGGAACTTGGTTTTTAACAGAATGTTCATGAGGAATATTTTCAAATGCAATTGCATTAAAATTACTTGGGATTAATTTTATTTTTCCGAGAGGGGTTTCTATATTTTCTAAAACCTTTACTCCTGTAAATCCCATGTAGTGACTTGGACCAATAATGATTGCTTTTTTCTTTTTTGAATTTTTTAAGAGAGAGAATGCCTTACCTGCTATCTTTCCAGAGAATTCATAACCTGCATGAGGCACGATTAATCCATGAGTATTAGAAATACTGGCCTTGGACTTTTCTTTTAGAAATTTTTCTAGCACATTATTTAATTCTTCTTTGTCTTGGGGAAACCATTGCTGTTCCATAATATATTTAATGGGTTGAAGCTTATTAATTTTATGAAAGAGTGTAAATTATATGAAAAGCAAAAGGGGAAGGATAAAAAAACAAGATGTTTTGCTTGCGAGCATAAATGCATTATTTCAGAGGGAAAGACAGGGATATGCGCTGTAAGAAAGAATGTTGATGGAAAGCTATACCTGACTGTTTATGGAAGGGTTATATCTAAGAATGTGGATCCTATTGAGAAAAAGCCATTGTATCATTTTCTTCCTGGAACAAAAGCATATTCAATAGGAACTTTTGGATGCAACTTTAGATGTGGGTTTTGCCAGAATTATGATATTTCTCAGGCCCAAGAATCAGAGGATTATATGGAGGGTGTTTTTGGAGAGAAAATCACTCCTAAGCAAATTGTCAAAGAGGCAATAGATAACAAATGTAAAACTATTGCTTACACATACAATGAGCCTACAATTTTTATTGAATTTGTTAAAGATGTGGCTGTTTTGGCTAAGAAAAAAGGATTAAAGAATATTTTAGTAACAAACGGATTCATGACTAAAAAATGCATGGATTTTATTGCACCTCATCTTGATGCAATGAATATTGATTTAAAGGCTTTTACAGATGATTTTTATAAGGAAAATTGCAAAGCTAGACTTAAACCAGTTTTGGACAACATTAAAAGAGCTCATAAAAAGGGAATCCACATTGAGATAACAACATTACTTATTCCTGGTAAAAATGATTCAAAAAAAGAGATTGAGAAAATAGCTAAGTTCATAGCATCTGTTAATGAGAACATTCCGTGGCACATCTCTAGATTTTTTCCAATGTATAAGATGCTTAAAGAAAAAGTAACTAAAATAGAAAAATTAGAGCAGGCTGAGAAAATAGGAAAGAAATATCTTAAGCATGTTCATCTGGGAAATGTTTAAAATGGGTTTAAAATTGAGCCTTCCAGAACTCGCTAGAAAGACAATGGAATCTAAATTAGAGAATAAGGAATTTGAGCCAAATGATATTACTAAAGAAAAATACAGTAAAAACAAGGCGTCTTTTGTAACTCTCAGCACTAGGCAAGGGAAACTAAGAGGGTGTATTGGAAGTCTTAAGCCAAGAAAAGAACTCTGGAAAGATGTTCAGGAAAATGCAGTTAATGCAATGCATGACCCAAGATTTCCTCCTTTGAAGAAAAAGGAATTAGAAAATGTTAGAATAGAGGTTTCTGTTTTGTCAAAACCCAAGAGACTTGATTACAAAACTCCTGAGGAATTGATTAAAAAATTAAAAAAATATATGGGGATTATTTTGAAAAAAGGATTTAATTCATCTACATTTTTGCCTCAGGTGTGGGAGCAAATTCAAGATAAGCAAGAGTTTCTTGAACATCTTTCAATAAAAGCAGGTCTTGACAAGAATGCTTGGAAAGATGAAGAAACTGAGATTTGGTATTACACTGTTATGAAAGAAAAAGAATCAAAAAAGTAATTGTATTGTTTTTATTCTAAAACAAGAGGCACAAAATTGTATTGTTCCTTACTATATTTTGTTTTTATTCTGCCTTTTTCTTTTTTCATTATTATTAATGGGCCTGATCTGTGAGGACACAATAAAATCCCTTTATTTTTAAGGTGTTTTTCAGCAAAATCTTTGATAAT
>WJLC01000028.1 GCA_014728745.1 Candidatus Pacearchaeota archaeon | reverse complement strand
TTCTACTATTGCTCCAGGAAGCAGTTTGATTTATAGGGCAATATTTAATACTAATGAATCAAAGGCAATTACCTTGGAGGATATAAATATAACCTGGACAGATACTACAACTCCTCCGCCAGATATTATAATTAACAGTCCTGAAAATAATACATTTATTCCTGATGTAACACCGACCTTAAATATAACCTTAAATGGAACTTCATCTACATTATGGTATGAGGTTAATGGGATTGCTAACACCACTATTTGTACTGATTGTTCTGGAGAACAGATGTTATTTTTATATTTACAAGAAGGAAGTTTTACAGTAAGAGTTTATGGCAATAATTCTTTAGGGACAGAAGCAGTAAACAGCACTTTTTTTGTAATTGATATGAATAAAAGTTATTATGATAATTTTAATGATAACTCAAGTATTATAACTTATAATGGTGTAGATTGGCAATTAGGAAATGTTTCTTATACTGGAACTTTTGTTAGTGCATCTATTAAACAGGTTTATAGTGGGACAGATATCCTGAGTGGGGGTACTCTGGATGTATCTCTTCCAGAAAGTGTTAATGTTTCCTCGTCTTTTTTAGTTTTTCAGTCAACACTTGATAATTCTGCTCCTGACAACAGCTGGATGAGGGGGCATTTATCAAACTCTACAAATGTTCATTTTGAAAGAGGAGATACAAGCGGCAGTCCTGAGATAAGCTGGTATGTTGCTGAATTTACATCTGGAGTAAGAGTTGACAGTGGGATTTATTCCCATAGTTCTTCTACAGAAAATGTTTTAATTAATTCAACTAATGTTAGCCAGAGTTTTCCTGTTACAAGTTTTGAAAATGGAGGAAGCAGCTCATGGGGGGGAGATGATGAGATGAGGACAAGGATTACAAGCAGTACAAATTTAGAAGCGTTTATGCAAGGTTCTTCTAGTGATGAATTTGCATATCATGTTGTTGAATATACAGGAGCTAAAGTTCAGAACGGCACATTCAGCTTATCTGGTTATTCAACAGATATTGATATTGAAGAGGTTGATTTAAACAAAAGCTTTATTATTGCGACCCAGGCTGCAACTTCGGGAACACTTGGAGCTGATGATGAAGGGGTTCTTGCAAACTTTACAAATTCAACAAGGATTCACTTTCAAAGATTAGGCAATGGAGGAACACTTTCTATTTCATGGTATGTTGTTGAATTTACTGGAAATGAATATGTCCAGTCAGGACTTGCTAGTTTTGGAAGTGGAGATACTGAAATTGATGTTCCAATTGAATCTGTTGATACAACAAAGTCTATTGCATTAATGGCATTAAACCAGAGGGCTGGAATGACAGGTGAGACAAGCCAAAATGCAGGGTCAACCTGGTTTACAACAAACTTTACAAATTCAACAAACCTTCATTTAAAAAGAGCAACTACAGGAGGAGATCCTGCATTTGCCCAGTGGTTTGTTGTTGAGTTTGGATCAGCAACTACCTCAGGAAATTTTACAGCTTATCCAATAAATACAACTGATTCAATAGCAGAGATCACTAATATTACCTGGACAGAAAATAATACTGATAGCAATAATAATATAACTGTTCAGTTAAGTCCAGATGGAGGAATTAACTGGTATAATGCAATAAAAAATAATCCTTTAATAGATATTTCTGCAGGAGATAGCCTTGTTTACAGGGTTTTATTTAAGACAAATGGATCTAATATTATATCTTTAGATGATATTAATATCAGTTGGAAAAACAGCACCTCTTCACCACCTAATATTTCCATTGTAAGCCCTGTTGACACATCTACTATAGCTGATGTTACTCCTACATTAAATATTTCTTTAAGTGATATTGCAGATACTTTATGGTATAATATCAATGGGGGTGAAAATAGAACAATATGCCAGGACTGTAGTGGAATTCATTATCTTTTTTTACATGAGGCTGAAGGAAGCTATACTGTTAATGTTTATGCTAATAATAGCCTGAATAGTGAAAATTCTAATAGCTCAAGCTTTACAATAGATATGGATTTTAATTATTATGATGATTTTAATGATAACTCAAGCATTTTAACTTATAATAATATCAGTTTTAAGTATGGGAATATTAGTTTTAATCAAAGTGGAACTGGCAATTTTACTGCATATTCTATAAATACAAGTTCAACAATTGTTGAAATAAATAATATTACCTGGACAGAAGATAATACTGACAGCAATAATAATGTCTCAGTCCAGGTTAGTGCAAATGGAGGTTCTAATTGGAAAACTGCAACAAATGGTCAAGGAATTTCAGATATTGTTGTTGGAAGCAGTATGATTTATAGAGTGATCTTTTATACTAATGAAACAAGAACAGTTACAATTAATGATATGAATATTACCTGGACTAACCAAACATCTCCTCCCCCTGATGTTTATATTAATAATCCTTTAGATGGAAGCAATAACCCTGATGTGACTCCAACATTAAATGTTACTCTAAGTGGCCAGGCAAATATTTTAAAGTATACAACAGACGGAGGGACCACTAATACAACTATTTGTACAAGCTGTTCAGGTGATCAAACTGTTTTTCTTTATTTAACAGAAGGGAATTTTGAAGTTGAGGTTTATGCAAGCAATGTTGTTGGAACTGAAAATACTAATAGCAGCAATTTTACAATAGAGACTAATTATAATCATTATGACACTTATGA
>WJLC01000027.1 GCA_014728745.1 Candidatus Pacearchaeota archaeon | reverse complement strand
CAGAATCAAAAAAATTCTAGATATTATATTAGGAAATAATATTCTAATTCTTCAGGGAAAACTGCATCCAGATGAGGAAACAAGGCTAATTGGAGACACAATGGCTATGATTGATCATGTGAAAGGGTTTAGAGGAATAGAACTTGCAGTTATCTCTGAAAAAGGAAATTCAAATGATGACGAGGGGATTGCAGGCTGGGTTAAGAAAATGAGAACTGGACTTCTCAATGCTCTTGGTGGAGGAGATTTAGGAGCAGTTACAATAATAGGTCCTGCGAATGTTGTCAAAGAGATTAAAAGAAATCCGAAGAAGATTGAACTATTTTTGAATAGGTGAAATATAAATAAAAAAGGTGAGAGAAAAATTTTACTTTTAATTATAAAAGGATTATTTATTAATTAAATTAAGAATAAAATGTTACTGTGCAATGTCCAAGATAATTAGTTCTATCACTTGCTGCTTGTCCTTTTAAGACTGAACCTGTAGGAACATTAGAAATATCAAATTCCATGTCAAGAACACTATCTCCAGAATAAGCGGCTAATTCATATTCAAGAACGTAATCCCCGCTTTCTTTGAGAAAATAAGGTGCTACAGGAGGATATTTTTCTAATGCATTACATCTGCCTGATTTAGTGTATATCTCTTCATCACCTAGAAATAATTTCCATGTACTTGTTTTGTCATAATAATGGCACCCATATACACATCTAAGGTGCATTTTTGTTGCCCAAGAAGGTTTAGAAATATTATGGCCATTAGCAGAGACTTTTACAGGCAAATCACAAAGTCTATCTGTTCTAATGCAAGAGCTATAAGTATAAGTGTTAATCTGCAAATAATCATGTTCGTCAACATACTCTTTTGTTGCTGCATCCTTATCATTAGTAGGATTTTCTAAATAAGTAATCTTATTATCATTCATACTAAAATCAGAATCTGCAATTATCTGGCTTAAACCATGTCCAACAGTAGCATAAATTCCACTAATTAAAAACAAAGCAAGAATAAAAACTAAATGCCTCTTTTTTACTTCAATATTAATATTCATACAATTAAAATAAGAAAAAAGGGTTTAAATATATTTTCCTTGGAGTAAGTAAGCAAAGATTAACCAAATATTTATTAATACATTTTATCTGAATATATTAGAGGTTATTTTAAACAAATCAAAAATGCCGGTGTCATCCTTAATTTGACATTGACATAAAAAAATACTACAAATCAAAAATGCCACACCAATGCGTACATTGCGGAAAAGTATATGCTGCAGGAAGCAAAGAATTGCTTGAAGGATGTAGCAAGTGCGGGAGCCATTTCTTTTTCTATATCAGAGATGACAAATTCAAGAAAATAATGGAGAATCCTGTAAAGGATATTCCTAGTGAAGAAAAGAAAAAGATTGAAAAAGATATTAGGGAGATTGCAGGAATTACAGATGAAAATGCCCCAGTAATACTTAATTTTGAATCAGTCAGAGCCATAGGAGAAGGCAAATTTGAGATTGACATAGTAAACTTATTTAGGAAAGACAGGCCACTGATTTACAAAATGGAAGAGGGAAAATACATAATTGATTTGGCCTCAACCCTAGGACAAAATGCAAAAGACATCAAGGAAATAAAAGATCCTGATAATTAGAAATTAATTTAAGAAAAGAGAGGTTTTTGATTTATAAAAATGAGTAAAAAAGTTAATTCTGTTACTGAAAAAGTTCTTGCTAGAATCACTCCTCCAAAAGAGGATTTAAAATTTATCAAAGATAGCTTGAAGGAGTTTATTTCAGAATTTAAAAAAGAAATTAAAAAGCAAAAAGTTAATGCAAATGCATTTGTTGGAGGCAGTTTTGCAAAAGATACAATGATAAAGAAAGATGTTTATGACATTGATGTTTTTGTGAGGTTCTCAAAAGAGTATGATGACAAGAAACTGTCTAAACTTCTTGAAAAAATCTTAAATTCAATGGACACTAAAGGCAAGAGTGTTGAAAAAATACATGGCTCAAGAGATTATTTTAGAATTAAGATGAAAGAGGATTTCTTCATTGAGCTCGTGCCAGTTGCAAAGATAACAAACCCAAAGCAAGCAAGAAATATTACAGACTTGTCGTACAGCCATGTTAGGTATGTAAAGAACAAATTAAAGTCAAAAGAAAAACTAAAAGATGATATAAAAATAGCAAAGGCTTTTTGCTATGGCTCAAAAACTTATGGTGCTGAAAGTTATATCAATGGATTCTCAGGATATGCTCTAGAGCTTTTAATTTACTCTTACAAAGGTTTTGTCAAATTCATAAAAGCCATGAGCAATGCAGATATTGGAAAAAATAAGGAAAAAGACAAAAAAGACAAAATAATAATTGATATTGAAAAGCATTATAAAAACAAAAAAAGAATCTTAATGGATATTAATGCCTCAAAATTAGGCTCTCCAATAATCTTAATTGACCCAACATACAAACAAAGAAATGCTCTTGCAGCTCTTTCATACAATACTTTTAGGAAATTTCAAAAAGCATGTAAAAAATTTCTCAAAAATCCTAGTGAAGATGCATTCATTCCTGAAAAAATAAATGTTGGAGTGGTAAAGGAAAATGCAAAGAAAAAAGGGAATGAGTTTATAGAAATTGAAGCTGAAACAAACAAGCAAGTTGGAGACATTGCAGGAAGCAAGCTTCTCAAATTCTTCAGGCACTTGAAAAGGGAAATATCAAGATACTTTGATATTAAAGAAAGTAGATTTGAATATTCTAAAGCAAAAACAGGCAGATACATTTTTACAGCAAAGAGCAAGGAAGAAGTAATAATTGAAGGGCCTTTTAAAAAAGATAAAAAATCTGTTCAGGGTTTTAAAAAAGCACATAAAAAAGCAGATATCTTTGAGAAAAAAGATAGGATTTATGCAAAAGAAAAAATTGATTTTGCCCTAAAGGGATTTATTCAAGATTGGAAAAAAGAGCATAAGCAAAGAATGAAAGATATGAGTATTACTGATTTAAGAATTAAGAAATAAGTTATTAAAAAGTAAATTTAGTTTTCCTATTTGTTCTATTTATTTTCTAAACTATTTTTAATATTATTAAAGACTTTTCCTGCCTGAGATAATTTTTCCAAGCTTCTCCCATAATAAAACCTCTTCATTTCAAAATTTTTATTACCTAGACAATTGTTTTGAAGATTTATTCCTACTTCGTACCTTGGCAAGATTCCAAAAAAAGACCCTAAGAAAGATCTTTTGCTTACTACTTTTCCAGTGTATCCTGTTTCCTTTATTCTTACATCTTCACTTACTTTATATGCCATTTAATCTTGTTCTCCTTTTTCATTTTGATTATTCTCTTTATTCTCATTAATATTTCTTTTAGAAATGCTTGCTCTCTTGGTTAGGTGTGTTATGGAATTATCTTTTAATTCTTCATGAATATGGGTATGCAAATCTATTTCCTCACCATTTTCAAAAGTATATTCTCCTGAGCCTGATGTAGTTGCTTTGTTATTCTTTTCTATTGGCTCAAGTGCTGGATTTTCATTTAAATCCTGAGAGTATTCAGAATCTTGATTTGCGTATTTAGGATGATCTTCAGGCAAAGGGGGTTTTTCAGGGTAATTTTCTGGTTTGATTACTGTTGCCCTAGTTTCAGAAGATTCGTTTTCAGGTTCTTTTTCAAAGGCATAAGTTATATCTAAAGGATTATTCCTATCAACATGTCTAAACAATCTTACATTAGCAGACACTATTTTTTCAATATCCTTAAATTCATTTGTCATGCTATTAATCAAACCATCTAATTTTCTATTTTTAGGTTTATTGCCCAAAAGATGTATCTTTAAATCATCTTCTTTTCCAATCACTTTGTAGGGTCCGAATTCCTGCTCTGCTGAATAAAATGTGAAATCAGGATATCCTTCTCTATATCCTACTATTGCAAACCAAATAAGATCTTCTGGCATTATAGGATAGGTTGGAGATTTCTCTATTTTTCCTTTTTTCATTCTTGTATTTGTTTTTTTTGCAATTGATTGCGCAGTGTATCTTTCAGTGCTTTGCTTAATAGGAAGAGGAAATTCTAAAGAAGAAAAATCAAATATCTCTCCAAATGGAAGTTCAGTAGATTTGTAAACCATTCCATTTTCTTCAAATTCCTTCATGATATAATTATTATTTTTATCTGTATTCATTTTATTCCTAATAATATCAAATTAATGTTTTAGGTTTTTATGTTCTATTGTCATAAATCATCTAAATGTAAGTTTTTTGCTTTTCCTGAAAGAATAGGGCAACTATTCATTTCCCTAGGTTTTTCAGCCCAGCATTGAGAATAAATTAAATTTAGCACACTTCTCTTTTCTCTCATAGGCCTTTCAGAATTCTCTGACATCTTAATCCTCATCTTTAAAAGATTGCAGTATGGTTTTTGAGGACAATTTGCCAAATCATAAATGTTGTTTCTAGTTTTTTGAAGTGTCATTTACTCCCCTTTCACAGCAATTTCAAAAAGATCTGCAAATGCTTCTGAAAAGAAATCAGAGTTAAGCCATATTGCGACATCTTCTTGCTTTGGGTCTTTGAATAAGTAAAATAATATTTCATTTCTGTCTACAATAAAGAATTTAGCATCAATATCTACTTTCTTTATCTTTAAATCTAATTTCTTTGAAAGTTGCTTAATTAGTTTTTCCTCGCCTGAAAGAGCTAACTTAACTTCAATGTCATTTTTTCTCAATCTTTCAAAAGTTTTTTCAAAAAGTTTGAATTTAGAAGCCAATTCACTAGCATTAGTGCATACAATTACTTCTTTTTCTGCGTCTTGCAGAATCTCTCTTAAATGATTAGAAATGTTTGATTTTCCTCTTAATGAAGCTGAAACATCCTCTCTTTTAACAGGTGACAATCCTTTTTGATAAAGATCT
Source organism: Candidatus Pacearchaeota archaeon (assembly GCA_014728745.1). Lineage (GTDB taxonomy): Archaea > Nanobdellota > Nanobdellia > Pacearchaeales > GW2011-AR1 > WJLC01. The sequence goes on along the minus strand of WJLC01000027.1, from coordinate 2,201 downwards.
TGCAATCTGTCAAACTCATCAGTTGCCTTTATTTTCAAAAGCTCTTTTATCCTTGTATCAGCGTCTTTTTTAACATTATTTTTTAACTTTTCAAGAATAGCTTCTGGCTTTACTCCAAGGTATTTTATTGGCTTTCCAAGCTTTTCTATTGCAAAGCCCTTTTTCTCAAGGCTTTCAAGAACATCATATGTCCTAGATCTTGGAACACCAGATATAGTAGAAATCTCTCCAGCTGATGCTATGCCTTTACTGAGCAAAGCTAGCCAAACTTTTGTTTCATACATATTAAGGTCAAAATAGTCCTTAATCTTATTTATGAGGTGTTTCTTTACTATCATTTTGTGCTTATTTAATAATGTCTTTTCTTTTATAAACCTTGCTATTTGTTACTTTTCGTGAGTGAGAACACTAACTCATATTAAAAATCCTCTTAAATTCCCTAAAATCAGCAAATAAAAGGTGTTTAAGGAGGTTTTAGGGATTAAAGTGTGTTTTAAGAAGTAAAAATTAAACAAAGGAAGGTAATTATAAGAAAATAAAAATTACACAAAAGGCCAGATATTCAAAGAAAATCCAAGAATTTGAGTATAAATTAACCATGTTAAGAAGATTCCAAGGAGTATTCCTGTTGTGATGAAAGGCATTGCAGGATAAAATTTCTTCTTTTCTGAAAAGAAAAACAAATAACCTAAACCTGCTGTTGCTCCTAAAATCACTAAAATAGCTGCTAGCAATCCTCCTATAGGTGTGTTAGAAAACATTCTCATCATTACTCCTGCAGTAATCAAAGGAAAGATGACATCTCCTCCTCCAAGTATAGCAAGATTAACACTAATTTTCTCGTTTTTAGTTTTCTTGCCTTTTTTCTTAGCAAGCCTTGCTTCTTTAATTTTTTTCCTTGTTTTCTCGTCTCCTGCATAAGGAACAAAAAATCCAGAGAAAATCCTAAGCTTCTTTATCTGATACTTTGCCATTTTCTGCATAACTCCTGAATGCCAGACAGCCCACATATCATAAACTGAAATTAGAATCAGCAATAAAATAGCAGTGTAAAAATTAAGAATAGGCACAAATATAACAGCTATCCCTGGATAAACCAGCAATTCTGTAAAGTTATGAACAATTATATTTCTTCTCACAATCTTGAAAAAAGTTAGAGTCAGTGCCAAAACAAGAGCTGTAATCATAGCTACGTTGAATGGAATAACAAAAGGCAGAAGTTTTTCAATAGCAACAATTGATATAAAAAGTGCAATAACAACAATTACAAAAAACCAAACTCTAAGGAAGATCTCAATCTTGAACTTCATTAACAAAAACAATACACTTATTGCAATAATAAATGCAATAAGAATCTGCCAAAAAATATTTGTAAAATCCTGGGTAGTCTCTGGTTCTGGAGGCTCAATCCATGAAAGTGCAGGGTTAGAAACCTCTTGAACAGTTCCATTTACTGTTTCTTGTTCAAGCTTCAAAGGGTTTGCATAAATCACAGCCAACCCAATTAACTGAGTTACAAGAAACATTGCTAAAAGAATAATAGTTATTTTTGGGTTGTGTTTCATATTCTTTTTAGTAAAAAGGAGTTTTTAAAGTTTTAATTTAATCTATTCTTAATTTATAATTATTCGTCAGCTTATTATCTCAATCTCTCTGTCTCAAGATTCCTAGGAACATTTGTCTCAACCCTCTTTAGCTTATAAATTGCTGAAGCTAAATCCAGACATTTTGAAACTTCTCCGTGATTAACTAAAACTCTCTTAGGCTTAGGCCTTATATTATTAAAATAGTTGATTAATTCGTTTCTTCCAGAATGTGCTGTGAATCCTCTTATTGTATGAACATCTAAATTAATCTCGACATGCTCTTCTTTTCCATCAACAGACATTTTTGTTTTTTCTAATCCGTCTTGTATCTTTCTTCCAAGTGAACCAACACCCTGATAACAAACAAATATAATTGAATTCTTATCATTATCTGCAAACTCTCTTAAGTATTCTACTGAGGCTCCTCCAACAAGCATACCTGAAGTAGCAAGAACAATGCAAGGTCCTCCTTCAACAACATCTTTTCTCTCTTTTGAAGAGCCAACTCTCTGAAATATTTTTGAGACAAAAGGGTTGTTGTCTTGAAAAATCTGGCTTCTCACTTTATTGCTTAAAAAATCAGGATAAGCAGTATGAATAGCGTTAATATCCCAT
>WJLC01000026.1 GCA_014728745.1 Candidatus Pacearchaeota archaeon | reverse complement strand
GTGGAAGGAAATGTTAATTGCATACTCGAAGAATATAAACGATTTGAAGAGAATGCGAACATGATAGCAAGTTATCTAAATGAAGAAGGTGTAGTATTTTATGTTTCTGGTTTGATCGGAAACTGGGCTAGTGACAGCAGGCAAGCAGGTTTTGTTGAAACAATTGCTGATTATCCAAACATTGAATTTGATTGGGGTCCTAGCGACTTTGATGGTGAAAAAGCTGCAACACTTGTAGAGGGATGGCTCGCTTCCAATGATAAGATAGATGCTATAGTCTTTGTTGGAGAAACTTCTGGAATGGCCGGATTAGAGGTTATAAAAAATGCAGGCCGTCTTGAAGAAATAATTGTGATCACGGATGGTGGAGAAGATGTGGGAATCAATGCTGTTAAGAGTGGAGACACTCTTGCAGATGCTCTTATCAGTCCGGATCTTTTCTGGTGGTGGATTATCCAGAGCGGCTATAAGACAATGATGGGTGCTGAGGGCAACCTATATATGCCCACACCTCATATTCTTCTACCTGAAACATATGATGTAATTGAGCAAAATGGAATGGTAGGTATTGAAGATTATGATTGGATAACACCTGATGAAGCTTTTGACAGAATAGCTCAAGCAGAAGACTTCTTTGGTATTGATACAGTTAAATAATGTAGAAACTTTTAAAGATAGAATTGAGAGCTGCATAAAAGGCAGTTCTCAATTCTAAAATAAAAAATAATCTGCAAATTTTTATATGAATAATTTAAGTAGCTCAAACAACAGAATAAATAGATTTTTTAGAAATAATATAAGACATTTTGCTTTAATTGGAATAATCATTATTTTATTTGTCTTGTTTTTTTCTTTGAGCCCAGCATTTAGAAGTCTTGAAAGCTTCATGAATATAATCCGTAGGGTTATGGTCCTAGGTATCGTAAGTATTGGAATGACTTTTGTTATCCTATCGGGAGGCTTGGATCTTTCAATAGGTTCGAATCTGGCGCTTTCAGGAGTAGTCGCTGCAATTGTTTTAAATAGCACAGGTAATGCTTTTTTAGGATTTATTACTGCTCTGGCTGTGGGAAGCTTTGTTGGATTTATCAATGGTTATATGATAGGAAAACTGAAAATCAGCTCAGTTGTGTTGACTCTCGCCACTTTAGGTATGGCAAGGAGTCTGACACTTGTAATAACAAATGCATCAACTGTTAGGATAAGTAATCCTATTTTTGGCTGGTTGGGTCAGACTTCAATAAAAACTTCACTGGCAAACATTCCAGTCGCAGGTTTTCTTGTTATCTTCTTGTTTATTATCTTTGGCATTATATTGAATAATACATTATTTGGACGAAAAATATATGCACTAGGAAGTAATCCAGTTGCATCCAGGATTGCAGGTTTAATGGTAGAGCAGAACACAATAATCGTCTATGTATTAACAGGACTGCTGGTCGGTGTTGGTTCAATCGTTATGGTTGGGAGGGTTGTATCGGCTGTCCCATGGGCTGGATTAGGCTTAGAATTTGAGGCTATTACTGCTGTAATTATTGGTGGAACAATAAAACCTGGTGAAGGTGATTTAAAGGGTACATTTTTAGGAGTGTTAATGCTGGGAATTTTATTTGGCGGTTTAGGTGTTTTAGATATATCTCCTTATTTTCAACAAATTGCTAAGGGTGTTCTATTATTGTTTGCAGTTTTAATTTATCAGTTTTCACAGAAATTCAGTCCAGGACACTTAAGATAATCTTAAATACTTGATACTGATAAAAATATCTTAATTATTTATTCAACCATCGTTTGAGAGGTAAAACTTGGAGAACTCGAAGAAAAGAATAATTGAAATGAAGAAGATTTCAAAGTTTTTTCCTGGAGTAAAAGCAGTTGATAATGTTGATTTTAAATTGGAAAGTGGTTGTATTCATGCAATAGTTGGTGAAAACGGTGCAGGAAAATCCACTTTAATGAAAATTTTTGCAGGAGTTCACCTAAAAGATGAAGGTTCTATAGAAATAGGTGGGAAAGAAGTTAATATAAATAATCCATCAGATGCGAAAAGACTTGGAATTTCAATAATAGAGCAGGAGTTTTCCTTGTTCTCAGAACTTAGTGTTTTTCAAAATATTTTTATTGGAAGAGAGTATGTAAGAAGGTTCAAGTTTGTTATCAACTGGTCAAAAATCAGGCAAAAGACCAAAGAAATAATTAAAGAATTAGGATTAAATGTAAATATATCGAAACCTATTAAACAGCTTACTACAAGTGAACAGCAAATAATTGAAATAGCTAAATCACTATTTTTTGGATCAAATTTTATTATCATGGATGAGCCCACTTCCTCTTTAGGTGAAGAAGAAAAAGAGAAGCTGTTTTCGATAATCAAGCAATTAAGAGATAAAAACATTGGAATTATTTATATTTCTCACCGAATGGAGGAAATATTTGAAATAGCGGACGTAGTAACAGTGATGCGGGATGGAAAAAGAATAGGCACTTATAAGATATCGGAAATAAATGAACAAAAGATAATCAAGTTGATGGTCGGTAGGGAAATAACAAAAGTCTTTAACCGGAACAGGAGTAAAGCCAAAAAAGGGAAAGTATTACTTGAAGTAAAAAACTTGTCAAAAAAAGATTCTTTCCAGAATATATCTTTTTCAGTTAGTGAGGGGGAAGT
>WJLC01000025.1 GCA_014728745.1 Candidatus Pacearchaeota archaeon | reverse complement strand
TGGCCTCTGGACAAAAACCTTATTCACAAAAAGGGGTTTCTTCTAAAAAGTCAAAAGTATCTAAAACAAGTGAAAAAAGTCTTTTCAATAGAATTGTGAACAAACTAAAAGCTCCAGAAACAAAATTCAAGGGCACAGAAAAGACTCATAAGGGAATTTGGGAGACAAGACCTGATTTAAGAGAGAAGACAAAAAGCATTGAAAGCAAAAGCTACAAAGGAAGACAGAAAGAAAAAGAGAAAATAGGCTTTGCTAAAAAGATAAGAAAAATGTTTGAGAAAAAACCAAAATCTGAGCCAAAAGCTCCTAAGGAGAAAGTTGAGAAAATAATCAAAAAGAAGCCTGGCTCTGAAAAAGCAAAAGAAGCAATAGATGAGACTAAGAGAAAGCTAAAAGATCTTTAATTAATTCACAATTTAAACAAAATCAATTTTAATTTAAATAAAGAACAAAAAAATGGTGCACAAAAGATATGTAAGAAAAAATGGGAAATTGCATGGCCCTTATTTGTACAAAAGCTACAGAGACAAGAACGGGAAAGTAAGAAAGAAATATTTGGGAAAAGCTGAAGAAACTGATAAAAAGATTGTTTTTATGAGTATTGTCTTGGGTTTTCTTATGCTTTTTTCATTTAGCATGGTTGTAAGAACTTTTATTCATCTTATTTTATAGAATAAATTACTAATTATCTTTGACCTGGTCTGTTAGGAGCAGGTGGCCTAGCTCCAGGCATAGCTCTTCCTGGCTGAGGGCCTGCTGGTCTTGGTCTTGGCCTTGGAGGCCTTTTCATGAATGTTTGTGGAGATTTTAATCTGCTCGTTCCTGGCCCTGGGCCCTGAGGCGTTGGAGAGTATCTTAATTTTTTGATTATGAACTTGCTTCCTACAACATCTGAAACAATTGCAGATAATACTAATTTTCCAACAGCAACTTTAAAGACACCTTCATGAACAGGAATTTTTGCAACTTCTGAGAATTTTTTTATTACATTATCAATTTCATCTTTGTTTAATGTAATGTTTGTTGCTTTTTGTCCTGGATTTCTCACAATTACTTTTTCATTTGGTCCGTTGCATTCTATTGTTTGAACTACAGGGTCAGAGATAAGAGGATTTAATTTCATTCCTAGATCAATTTGAACTCCTGGACGAGCTTCTGGTTGAATATATCTTAGCCTCTCTGGAAGTTGAGGTTCTGGTATTCTAAGCCTAGGAGGTATTTTATATGGTTTTGGAAGTGGTTTAGGCGGTCTAAAAGATGGCTGTGTCTGGATTTGAGGCATTTCAGAACGCTCTTTAACAGGCTCTGAGGCTTTTTCAACAATTTTCTCAACAACAGGGCTGACTTCCTTCAAATTTAAATTTTCTATGCTTTTTAGGTGTTCTTTTTCTCTTAGTTCTATTTTATACTTTAATTCTGAAGAATAATTTTTAATGACCTCTCTCACAAAAGCGTGAATGAATATATTTCTGAAAAGTTTTGAGGTCTTTTTCAAATTCTGCATTTCTTGCAATTTTTGTTTAGGCATTTTGAATTGCTTTATTATTTTTAATTTTAATCTGGGCTCTAGTACTTTAAGAAGTCTCTGAAGATTCTTGATTTAAAGGAGGAAATTCAGGAGGGGTTGGCTTTTTACTAGATTCTTTGTTTGACTGTTGGGTTTGTTGTGATTGCTGAGGCTGGGATTTTGGAGGAAACTCCGGTGGAGTAGGTTTTGTTGGTTGTGTTTTAGATGTTGTAGTTGCAGGCTGTGTTTGAGAGGAAGGAGATTGTGTAGGGGTGGTTTGCTTTTTAGGAGTGGTTTGCTTTTTAGGAGGCGTAGTAGCTTTAGACTTATTACTTGGTATAGTGGTTTGGGATTCTTGCGCTTTATCAGGAGCAGTGGCAGCAGTTATTTTTGCTTGCAAATCCAAATCCTGCTTAGATAAGCTTTTGGCAGTGTCTTCAAAAACATCTAATAGTGAATCCACTTTTTTAGTTAGGCCCTCAACTTTAGAAGCAAGATTAATCATTACTTTTTGAAGCGCTATGAAATTTTTTGTGAATACAGGCTGCATTTTAACTTGCACTTGACCAGGCTTCACAGCTATTTTTTCTTTTTCTAGATTAGGCTTTTCTTCAGGCATTGTAGAAGGCATTCTTGCTGTAGCTAATGTTTTAGGAATAATATGTTTTTTTTCTGCTCTTTCTTTTTCCTCTATTTTTTCTTTTTTCTGTTCTTTCTCTTTCTTGCTAGAAGTTTTTTTCTTAGATTTCTTGGATTTTTTTGAAGAAGATTTTTTCTTTTTGGTTTTCTTTTTACTCTTTTTTTTAGATTTTTTAGAACTCTTTTTACTTTTCTTCTTCTTTTTCCTCTTTTTCTTTGCCATGGTTTAAAAAGCCTTTTATTATTTAAAAACTCTTCGGAGCTGTCTTTGCAGTAAGAATTTATTAGAAAATCTGTAGAATTAATTAAATTAGAATATATCTAAAATTTGCTCTGATTCTTCTTCCTCTTCTTCTCCATCTTGATTCTTATTCTCATTTTCACTTTCTTTTTGTTCTTGTTTTTGTTCTAGCTCTGCTTCCTCAGGATGCTCTTTTTCATACTCTTTTTTCTCTTCTTCAATATCTTTCACAGCTTCATTAACATCCTCAACAATTCCTTCATTATCATCATTACTTTTATTCTCATTCTCACTCTCCTGGTTTGTTTGTTTTGGAGGTAAGCTATCCAGTCCATTTATTTTTGGAACTTCTTCATCTTGATCATTTTCTTTGTTATTTTCATTGCTCTTATTATTGCTTTGCCTGCTTTCATTATCCTGATTCTTTTCATTTTCATCATCTTCATTTTCATCATCTTCATCATCATTGTCTTCATCTTCATCTTCATATTCATCTGGTCCTGTATCTTGT
>WJLC01000001.1 GCA_014728745.1 Candidatus Pacearchaeota archaeon | reverse complement strand
TCTTCTTCTTCTTTGACATATTTTTCTATTAGTGATTCTGATTCATTTCTAGCCATAATTTATAATTGAAGATTTAATTTATAATAATTATCGTATTACTATACCTCTATTATTTCTCCATTTCTTCCAATATGATAAATTTGAGTTTTTCCTATTTTCTCTTTCATGCCCTCTGCTTCATGAATATGTCCTGAGAGCATTATGTCTGGCTTAAATGTTTTGATTGCTTTTCTTATACCTTTGCTCCCTTCAAACCCACTGAATTCTGCCTTGCTCTTAAAAGGATGCATGTGAGTAACCATTATTTTTTTTCTTGCCCCTTTGCTTTTAAGGCCTTTATATGCTTTTTTTAGTGTTTTGAAAAAATCTTTTTCACTCATTGGAGTGAAAGAAGGGGAAAATCCAAAATCTGCACCTCCTGCTCCAAAAACTCCTACCTTGTCTTTTGTTAAAAAAGAATATCCATGTAGGTTTTTGGCTTCAGGACTATAAACCTCACTTAAGAAATCAACAGTTGAAAATGACTCGTGGTTTCCATGAAGCAAGAGTACAGGTTTTTTTAATTTTTTAAAAGGTCTTATTAGATTTTCTGTTTCTTGATCAAAAGAGGTTATGTCTCCAGCTAAAATTACTAAATCTACATTTTCTTTTTTAGCTTTTTCAGCTAGCTTTTTAGACAAGCCACTGTTTCCATGAATATCTCCTGCTGCAAGTATTTTTGTCATGTATTTTAAAAAGCAGAGTATTTAATAAATATTATCTAACATATTCTTCCATATTTTATAAAGGAAAAACATGGTTTCCAAAACATTTATAAGGTCATCACTATCTGAATATATACATTAAACACCATATAACACCTCAAATGAAAGACAATTTAGATATCTTTTTTAGGAGAAAGCCAGCTCTTATGCTGGTAAGTTTGAAAAAGAATCACAGACCGAGGTATGGTAGTATTTTAGCTAAGGAAGTTGACTGCACTTACAGCCACGCTGTTAAGATTTTGCAGACACTTGAAAAGCTTAAGTTGGTTGAATTTGAAAAAAAGGGGCGAATAAAATTAATTCATCTGACTAAGAAAGGAAGAGATATTGCAGATGCAATAGAGAACATTCAGAAGCTTGTCAAATAGATTTGAATGTTAGACAGAAAAATAGATACTGCCCCTTGAAATGTGCTTATTTAAAAGCCTAAAAATTGAACTGAAAAATAAAGCAAATAAATGTATTTGCTTATGTAAATGAAAAAAATAATGGCAAATTTTTAATTTGTATTATTGGTTGCAATCATTTTCTAGTTATTATTTCTTTTAATGACTATTACAATTACAATCCTTTTTAGAAGGAAATTCTGATTTTAAAAAAATAAAAATAAGAAAGAGAAAAAATAAAAATAATAAAAATAAGGTTTATGCTTTAGTTGTTGCTAACGCTTCTTTAATAGCAACTACAAATCCCGCAGCACCAACAAAGGCTACAAAATTCTGCAACATTGCATTAAGATACACGTCAAGCGTTGGAATAGCTTGTACTGTTGATGCACCTACTGCAATCAAAGCAACTATCGCTAAAAGCAATCTAGTGTTATCTTTATTAGCTATATTCATGAACCCAACAAGAAGTCCTAGAATAACAAGTATTAGAACTGTGTAGGGTATGACATAAACTGATTCAAGTAAACCGCCTACAACAGCAAGAACTAAACCAATAACAAAAGCTGCTTTTCCAATCTTTTCGTTTTGTGACTTTTTAGCCATTTTTCTACCCCCTTTTACATTTTTATTAATATAATCTTCTTTAAAAAACTATTGAAAACACCTATATTTTTTTATTATACAGAAAATAGTCATATTTTTAAATAAATTAAATGTAGTTATTTTAAGTTAATTATAAGGCTCTGTAGCTCAGCCTGGTTAGAGCACCAGACTCTTAAAAACCACCTGCGGGTTTTTTATCCTGCAGCATTCACACTAGTATAAGAAAATTTAGTGGGTTTATGGAGTAATCTGGGTGTCGAGGGTTCAAATCCCTTCAGAGCCATTTTTTCTAAAAATCTTTAAAAGCATAAATTAAAAAAAACTTTTAATCTTATTAAAAAACATGCAAAAACAAACATGGGCATTCATAATATTAGCAGTTTTAGCCTTTTCTTCAATTAATCTAGCTAGTGCTGAAACAAATGAAATAATTGTTGATTACACTCTTGTAGAAGATAAAGCATTAGTTCAAATTGATTTTGGGAATGTTTCTAACCTAAAGTATGAACTTCCTTATGATGCAAGAACAATAGAATCAAAGCAGAATTTTAGCCTTGAAAAGAATGTTTTGCAAGTTGAGGAATCAGAGAATTTTTCTTTGAGCTATATAACTGAAAGTGTCATTGAAAAAACAAGCAATAGGAACTTTTTCATTTTGAAAAATAAATTTGAACAGCCAATGAATCTTAAGTTAATACTTCCAGAAAAAGCAATTTTAGATGATAGAAATATTCTTTCTCCTAATCCTGATTTTATTTCAACAGATGGAAGAAGAATTATTTTAAAATGGAATTCTTTGAATGCTGAAGAAATTGTAGTTACTTATGAGCCTGAACAACAGATAAATATCTTCTGGATAATCATTGCTCCTTTGATTCTTTTAGGAATTATTCTTTATCAGAGCATTGCCTTAAAAAAGAAAGTAAAGAAGCTAAAGAAGAAAAAAAAGATTTCTGCAAAAAGAAGAAAGACAAGGAAAAAGAAGAATATGACTAGAAATCTTTATGGCGAGGAAAAAGAGATTGTTGAGTATTTGCTTGGAAGAAAAAAGAATGAATCCTGGACAAAGGAGATTGTTAGGGACTTGGGAATAAGCAAAGTAAGACTGAGCAGAAAGCTTAGAAAATTGCAGCAAAAAGATTTGATTGAAAAGATTCCCCATGGAAATGAAAATAGAATAAGATTATTGAAGAAAGAATAAGTTTATTTTTTTCTAAAAAACTACAAAAAGCTTGTTTCATGTTGTTACAAGTATTAATTATAAAGAAGTTTTTCTTTAGTTTAACATCAAAGAATGAGAAATTAAACCGCGGGAGGTTTAAATAAAGCGATAAAAACAAACACAAAATGAAAACAATGAAAACAATAGCAATTTTGATGACAATGCTGTTAGTTTTTACTGCAATGCCTTTAGTTGCAGCTGAAAATGACACAGTTACAGATGTTTCAGATGTTTCAGATGTTTCAAATGCCACTACAAACACTTCAGATATTGTAGAGAATATCACAGAAGAAGATGAAGTTGATGCAGGTGTAACTCCTGATTCACCATTTTATGGTTTAGAAAGAGCTATGGAAAGAATTTCTTTGGCTTTAACAGCTAATAAAGCAGAAAGAGCTAGAAAATCTTTAAGATATGCTGAAGAAAGACTGTCTGAAGTTAAGGAGATGGTTGAGAAAAACAAAGCAAAGGCAGCTGAAAAAGCTCAAAAAGGCCACGACAAGCTTGTTAATGAAACTGAAAATATAATTGATGAACTTGAGACTGATGGTGATGAGAAAATGGCTGAAGAAGCATTTGAGAATATTGTTGAACTTAAGCTTAGAGCAGAATCACACAGTGAAAGAGTAG
>WJLC01000024.1 GCA_014728745.1 Candidatus Pacearchaeota archaeon | reverse complement strand
TAAATTTTTGATTTGCTTTGATTTTTCTAAAGTCTTTTTGCATTACTTTCACATTTTTAATTTGCAATCTTTTTAATTTTTGTTTTGACTTTTCTGCTAATTTCTTTACTCTTTCTAAAGTTAAGACCTCTTTGCTTAAATGTCCAAGAAGAGCTGCATTCCAGGCACTTCCTGTTCCAATTTCAAGAACCCTATCTTTTGAATTTAGCTCAAGCAAAGAAAGCATTCTAGCAACAGTTGATGGTTGAGAGATTGTTTGGTCATATCCAATCGGAATTGCTTCATTTTCATAAGCCAGAGATTTGTTTTTGTTCATAAAATCTTTTCTGTCAACTTTTTCTATTGCCTTTAGAATTTTTTTGTCTTTTTCAGTTAATTTTCTGAAATAACTCAGATAAGATTTAACCTCTTCTACAAGTTCTTTTTTATTCATTTGTTGTTTTCTTTTATTTCTCAAGATACGCTAATTCATCTTCATCTAATTGTAATTCATCTTGAATATCTTCATCAGATTTTATTATATTTTTGATGATTGGAAATTCTCTCATTGCTCTTTTGTGTCCGACATGCACTAATTCAGCATACTTTTTCGCAATTGATTTTTTCTTTGCAGTTCGTCTGTTATTAATCCAAATTTTTAATATTCTTGAGGGTTTTTTGTAGCTTGTGAAACCAGTTTTGGTTTTTTCTTTAGAAGCAGATATTCCATAACTAAGCAGAGCATATTCATAAACAAGAAACCTCCAATATTGCTGCTTGTAAATTCTTCCCTTGAACACATCTACTTTGCTTAATCTGTCATAAGCTTTTGCAAGAGCCTTACCTGAGTACTCTGCAGGAATGTTTTCTTCTATCCAAAGAATTATTTTGTCAATTGGCATGTTAACTGAATCAAATATTTTTCTTGTTTTGTCTGTTGGCTTTCCTTTGAATACATGTTTCATAGCACTGAAAATATCTGTTTCCTTGTTTCTTTCATCAAACCCAATTGTTTCTGGATCTAAATTCTCTCCATCTAATTTTGATATTGCCTGCAAATCATTTATTGCTGCTCTTATATCTCCTTTTGCTTTAATAGCAATCTTTGTGATTATTTTATTGTCAATAAACATTCCTTCGTTTCTAAGTATTCCAAATAATATGCTCTTTATCACATTGTAATCAATTTCCTTTAACTGAACTATTTCGCATTTTTTTCTTAAAGGAGATAACTTCTTATTCCAGACATCATTTGCAGTAATTACTATAGGATAAGTTGTTTCTTGGATAATTCTTATTAATTCACTTAATCCTCCTCTATCTATTGATGAAATTCCATCTGCTTCATCTATTAGAATAAGTTTGTTCTTTTTTGTAAGAGACTGTTGCTCAATAGCAGGCCTTAAGATCTCTTTTAATTTGGTTTTATTTCTGAAATCTGAAGCATTTAACTCAAAGATTTCTGAATCACTTTCCTTGGCAATCACTTCTGCAACAGTTGTTTTTCCTGTTCCAGGAGGGCCGTGAAGAATTATTGCTTTTTTCTTTCTTTTAGTGAGCTTTCCAATATTAAAGTCTTCCAAATACTTTTTTATCTTTTGCAGTGCCTGGCCTTGACCTTTTATATCTTCAAAACTTTTAGGACGGTATTTGTCCACCCATGGTTTCTGATTCATTTTATTCCTTTCCCAAACCAGCAAGAACAAAGCTTGCTAAAAGAGATTGCAATTGAATGAATGGGTCACTCCCTTCAATTATTCTAAATTCTATTTCTCCTGTTTTTTCTGTAAGCCTAACTTTAATATCTGGCTCAACTGGAAGATTCCATATTTCTTTTTGAATAGCTTTTACAACATCTTGTCCAGAAATAGATTCTTTGAGCATAACATCCAAAAGCTTTTCTCTTGATTTTTGAAAGTCACCTGAAAGAGCATAATCTAAGACAACTTTGATGTCTTTTGGTTTTGTGTTAGAAATTACTGTTGAAACTAAATCCTCTGTTATTGAGGGAGATATTGAAGCTGTTGATTGGAGAAGATTTATTGCTCTTCTACAGTCGCCTTCACTTCCTTCATACAGAGCTTCCATTGCTTCAGGAGTTATTGTAAGATCCTCATCTGATGCAATTATATTAAGAACTTTTTCAATGTCTTTTTTCTCTAAAAGCTTGAACCTGAATAAGGCGCAACGACTCTGAATAGGATCAATTATTTTACTTGAGTAATTACATGATAAAATGAACCTACAAGTAGCAGAATAGTTTTCCATTGTTCTTCTCAGTGCTTGCTGAGCTTCAGGAGTTAGGGCATCTGCTTCATCTAAAAATATTATTTTAAATGGGACATCTCCAAGTGATTTTGTCCTTGCAAAATTCTTTACTTTTTCTCTTACAATATTTATTCCTCTTTCATCAGAAGCATTTAGTTCAAGGTAATTTTCTTTCCAAATATCTCCAAAAAGCTCTTTCACAATAATTAATGCAAGAGTGGATTTACCTGTTCCAGCTGGTCCTGCGAATAATAAGTGAGGGATATTTAGTGAGTTGGTTAAAGATTCAATCCTTTTGACAATATCTTCTTGTCCAACAACCTCTTTGAATTTAGAAGGACGAAACCTTTCAGTCCATATCTTTGATGCCATATTACTTATTCATCAATTTGGCTTATAAAGATTATGATATTGCAGAGTTATAGTGCTTGCAATTTGTAAGATAAATGTCTTTAGAATTATTTCTTTTTCTTCTTTCTCTTAGACTTCTTTACTTTTCTTTTTCTCTTTTCCTTTCTAAGTCTCTTTCTCTGCCATTTCCAACGCATTTGGCCTTTCTTTTTCCATCTACGACTTGAACGTTTCATAATAAAGTTTAGAATAAGTGTTTTTTAAAGGTTTTTGTTGTCTTGCATTTACCTTGATCTTTGAACACCCACTCTTTGGCAGTATTTTGCAACAGGGCATTTACTGCACCAAGGAGAAATAGGGGTGCAAATGTCTCTTCCAAACTGAACAAAAACAGCATTGAATTCACATTTTTTATTGTCAGGAATTATTTTATTTAATTCTAATTCTGTTTTCTCAGGTTTTTTTGTTTTAACCCACCCAAGACGATTAGGAATACGGTGACAGTGGGTATCAACAGGAATCACACACTGGCCAAATGCAAATGCTAAAACTATATTTGCGGTTTTAGGCCCTATACCTTTGATTGATAAAAGCTCTTCTTTAGTTTTTGGAACTTTTCCTTTAAATCTCTTTATCAACTCTTTTGAAACATGTTTTAATGTCCTTGCTTTTTTATGATAATGTCCTGAGCTGTAGATTATTTTCTCTAGTTTTTTTAAGGGTATATTTGCAATAGCTTTTGGAGTCTTTGCAACTTTGAAAAGCTCTTTTGAAACTTTTTCTGTGTTTTCATCTCTTGCTCTTAAGCTGAGAAGACATGAAATTAGAATTTTAAATGGGGCTTGCTTGTCCTCAATATTTCTCATTCTATTTAATGTGGTTTTAGTATGAGAAGGATATTTTTTGTAAAGTATTTTTAATACTTTTTTAATTTTATTAGATTCTTTCATTTTAAGAGGTGTGGACTATATTCTTTAGAATATTGTTTTTATATCTTATATGTTTTTACTTGTTATCTTCTTTTTTAGCAAAGATAAAGCTTACTAGTACAATTCCGATAACTGCTATAATAGTTACTAGTATTGCACTAATTAATTTGCTATGAATAGGAGCAACACTTGTGAGATCATTAACATATTCTGTTATCACATCTCTCCATGCAAAAGCAATTACAAGAGAAAATGCCGCTATTACTGCAGTATGCATATTTTTTCTAAGCTCTTCATTAAATTTTTTTGCAGCTTTTAATACCATTTGTTTTTCTTTTTATTTTGTCTTTTTTAATTTATTTCTTTAATTTGTTGACAATATTAACAACACCTAGTATAGTATTTGATTTTACGCTTTTTTAATATTTTGATTGCTCTTGTCATTGATTTTTCTCCTAAAAAACAAGCATTTGCCTTTTTAGGAAGGATTTTTGCAGTTTTTGCAGGTTCTGACATTTTTTGAGGTGTTACAATAACTATTTTATTGCTTGCCTTGGATTTTTTTAATTCTTGTTCATAATCTTTTGCAATTGCAGTTCCAAGCAGGTCCTTGACATTTACATTATGTCCTTTTTTAGTTAATTCATCAGTTAAAAGAGCAGCTGCACCTCCTGCATTAGTTATTATTTTTATTGGTTTTTTTGATTTTATTTTTAGGTTTTGCTTTTTTATTGAAAAAGCCTCTGCTAGGCTTTCAACTACCTCCACGCCTGCTTGCTTAAAAGCACCTTGATAAATTTTAAAGTCTGTTGCAAGACTTCCTGTATGGCTTAGGGTTGCTTTTGTCCCTTTTTTTGTTTGCCCAGCCTTTACAACTATTATTTGTTTTTTAGAACGTTGACAAGCTTTTATGAATTCTCTACCATTTTTTAGTTTTTCAATATAGAGAATTATTTTCTTTGTTTTTTTGTCTTTGCTGAAATATTCAATAAACTCTGTAAATCCAAGCATTGCCTGGTTGCCTAAGCTCACAAATCCAGAGAATTTGTTTTTTGGAAAATCTGAGACATAGCTAAATAGTGCTCCACTCTGACTTATGAAAGCTATCTTTCCTTTTCCTGGGCTGGTGTTTGAGAATGTTGTGTCTAATTTTAAATACGGGTTTGCTACACCAAAACAATTAGGACCTAGAATGTTAATTTTGTATTTTTCTGCAGTCTTAATAATTTGTTTTTCAAGTTTTTCATTTCCAACTTCACTAAAACCTGCTGAGATTATTATTGCATTTGGGATTTTCTTTTTGCCACACTCAATCAAAACTTTGTTAACTATTTTTGCAGGAACAGCAATAACAGCAAGATCTATTTTTTTAGAGTATGATAAAACATTTTGGTAAGCTTTTTTGCCTTCAATTTTATTATGATTTGGGTTTATAGGAATTACTTTTCTTTCGCATTCGCATAGTTTTTTCATGAGAACATTGCCCACTTTTTCAGGATTGTTGCTTGCCCCAATAACTGCAATTGTATTTGGTTTGAAGAAATTAACTAGTAAATCATCTCCTTTTTTATTTTTCATGAAATGAGATGGAAAGGTATATATAAATATATTCTGTTTTAAACCTATGAAAACACTGACTGAGAAAGAGGCTGAGAAGTTCCTTAAAAAAGAGGGATTTAATATTGCTGAGACACTTTTTGCTAAGAAAATAAAAAGTTTGAATAATGCTTTGAATAAATTAGATTTTCCTTTGGTTATGAAAGTATCTTCTAAAAAAATTGTTCACAAGACAAAAGTTAATGGGATTGTCCTGGGAATTAAAAATAAAAAACAAGCATTAAATGCATTTAAAAGATTAAATAAGATTAAGAAGGCTGAAGGTGTTTTGATTCAAGAGCAGATTAAAGGTAAAGAGTATTTGATTGGTTTGAAAAAAACAAAAGATTTTGGGTATGTTATTGGATTTGGAAAAGGAGGGAGCAAAGTTGAAAAAATGAAAAAAGTGGATTTTAGAGTTTGTGGTG
>WJLC01000023.1 GCA_014728745.1 Candidatus Pacearchaeota archaeon | reverse complement strand
TTCATTAAGTTAGAAACCCATATTTTAAACAATCCAATCGTTATTCCAAATAAAGCAAGTAAAAGAAATATACCAAAAATAACCCATTTTGGGGCAGTAATCTCCGCAGGAAGCGGCATGAGTGCTATAATAAAAGAGATTACTAGAAGTATTGCAGAGAATATTAATGTTAGAATTGAACTTATTAATAGTAATATTGAGCCTGTTTTTGATTCTGCCATGGAATTCAAATTGATAAATCATTTATATATTTTTTGAAAAAGAAAATATTTTTTGATTGATTAATAATCTTTGATTTTATGTATTCAACTTTTAGAGAAATTTAATGATGTTAAAGAATATGTTAAAGAATCATAAAACGCCCCGACTGAGATTCGAACTCAGGTTACCGCCTTACTCTAAAAGAAAAGGCTGCATTGAGATGCAAAAGACCTTGGCTCTCATCGAGCATTAGTCACCTCTCTTTTTTCCTCAGGAAATATATAAAGAATATGATTTTATTATTCTTTGATTTACCCTTGGAATTTTTGAGAGGGCGGCGTACTTGGCCTCTGTACTATCGGGGCAATACTTTTATATTCAGAACTAGATAAATTCAATTTATAAATATTATCAAGTATTAATCTTGCTTTAAGTTTAAGCTTTGTAAACTTTGTAGCCTTTTCTTACTTTTTCAGGAACTAACAATCCTATTTCATCGCCTGCTTTGGCTTCTTCAATTTCTTTTCTATCAACTTCCATGCTTTTAACATCCATTTCAAAGTCTGTTTCTTCTCCGCCAACAATTCTTATCTTGTCTCCTTTTTTAAGAGGAGCTGAAAGCTTCATAGCTGCAGCATTCACATGGTCAAAATAATTGCTGATTTCTCCTATTGGTTTGCCAAGTTCCTTTTTGTTTTGTTTTTCTGTTTTTTTCTCAGATTCAGCCATGTTAAAATTAGACAAATAAAGTATATAAATTTTAGGAATTGAACGAGGGAGGAAAAATAGCCCTGCCAGCTCAGAAATTAAAAATTTCTGGGACTTCAAAACAAGCATCTTTTGAAGTGATTCAAACTAACCTATTCAGAAAAAAATAGCCCTGCCAGGATTCGAACCTGAGTCAGCTGGACCAGAACCAACTATACTTGACCACTGTACTACAGGGCTTTTTTGCAATTGATAGATACATAGAAATATTTTTATACCTTTTGTTATTTGTATTAGTATGATGAGCATTATTTGGATTGCACTTATTATTGTTGCAGGGATTATAGCATTTATTTGGCTTATTTCTGAATTTAGGAAAATAAAGCACAAGGTTTGGGCTTTTGTTTTAATAGGACTTATACTTTTTGCATATGTGAGCTTTGTTGTTACTATGAAAAATTATGATATAGATATGACTAGTTTTTCAGGTGTTACAAAAGCAGCTAAGATTTATTTCTCTTGGCTAGGAAGCATCTTTGGAAACTTTAAATCTTTAACAGGAAGCGCAGTTAGAATGGATTGGAGTGTTAATGACAGCTCAGTTAGTTAGATTACTTGAAAAAAGAAAATGAAGATTTTGATTTTTATATTAATGTTTTTTGTTATATCTGGCATGCTTATTATAAGCAACAACGGATTAGCATTGTACAAACAAGAGAACAGAGACATTTTTCTCCAGGAATACTCTAATTGGATAGAGGGGATTTATTCTAATTCTATTGGATTAACAGGACACATTGTTAAATTAGATTGGCTTCCTAAGCACAGATTAAGTGATAAGGAGTGATTGTAAAACAACAAGGATAATATTTAAATAGCTTTTATTCTTTAATTTGTCATGGCAAAAAAGAGAAAGAAAAAATCTTCTAAACAAATAGATAAGGAAATTATCAAGTCTTCTAACATTAAGAAGACAACAGGAGTCATATGGAAGAATTTAGTTTTATTCATAATCTTCTTTGTATTATCTCTTGTTTTGTACTTTGCTTCTACTGCAGATGTTTATAAGGACTTATTTTTTGTATTGTCTTTATTTTTTGGATTTGTTGGAATAGCATTTTTAATAGCCTTTTTAGTGTATTTTTTCTTAAAGAAATTTAAGTAAGGTTGTTTTAAGAAGAAAATTATTTTTGAATAGTTTTTTATATCTTGATAAATGAAATTTTATTGTCCTATTAAGCCATCTTAGCTCAGTTATGGTTAGAGCACATCATTGGTAATTGATAATAACTAAAGTCAATAACAAAGTAAGAACTGAAAATGATGAGGTCCTGGGTTCGATCCCCAGAGGTGGCTTTCAATACTTTTATAAACTTTAAATAAGGAAAATCTTTATGGCAAAAGAAAATGAAAACACTCTTGAAAAATTAAAGAAGAATTACTCTAAGCTTCAAAAACAGCATGATTTGCCTGGTTTTGATGATATGAATAAAGACTTTTATATAGAGAAACTTTCAGACACAGAAACAGATTTATTGATGAGAGAAATAAGAAAAGTTGTAGCTGACAGACTTTTTAGTTATCTTAGGTTCTTAGAGAATTTGATAAACCCTCAGAATGCACCTGTATGGATTTATTCTGTTATAAAAGCACTTGACCCTGAAGACAAAACAAAAGTAGAAAGTATTTATAAGAAATTGTCTAGCAATGAAATTAATTTAATTGAATTAGATGTAAGTTTTAATGAAGAAAAAGAAGTAATGTTTGTCAAGAAATCTTATGACTTATGGCAAAAAATCAAAAAAGAAATGCTTGAAGTTATAAGTTCAATTAAGAAGAATATTAACAGGGAAAAAGGAAAAAGCTCTAAAGGTTATTTTGGATAAAATGTCAGAACAAAGAAAACAATGGCATAGTTTAGATTAAGAATTATTCTAATTTCTTAAAAATCTCTTCTAAGTCAATTTCAAATAGTGCTGCAGGCATTTTTAATTTCCAATTATTAAGGATTTTTGGGTGAATTTCCCCAATAAATCCAAGGGTTTCTTTATCTAATTTAATCCTGGCAACTCTGCCATTTATGAACCAAGAAGGAAAGTCTTTTGCTTCTTCTAAATATATCTCTTGATTGAGCATTTTGCTAAGATACTTAAGAACCTGCTTAATTTCTGTAAAGTCTCCTGGTGAAATAACTGCTGCAAGCTTTTCACTTTCCATGAGGTTAGAATTAAATATTTTTCCAACTTCAAATATTTTCTGAGGATATTCAACATCCACATTTTCTGAGAGGTTTTTCAAAAGACAGTGGGTTAGGTCTTTTCTCAATATGTTGTATTCTGTTTTGCTTTCTTTTACTTCAATAGAATTTTTTTGTTTTTTTGGGTTCAGGCCCATCTTAGAAAACTGGTCTCTTGGGGTTGTAAGATGATAATTGGAAACTTCAGTCATTTTTAATCCTGCAAATATGTGCGCTATTTTTCTCTTGATTGTTTCTCTTGGATTTTCTTTCCCTAATGTGGATATTTTAGGTATTTCTGGCTCAAAATTTTCATACCCATAAGCAATCGCAATATCTTCTATTAAATCAACTTCATGCAAGATATCTGTTCTCCAAGCAGGTATTTTCACATTGTTCTTTTTTAATTCATATCCCATTTTCTCTAACATTTTTTGTATCTGCTTTTTACTCAGATTTAAACCAAGAAGCTTGTTTGTATTTTCCTTAGAGATTTTTCGTTTATCAGGAGTTAAATCAGGAGTTACAATTGGTTTTTTGTATTTTACTTTCATTTGATATATCTTTATAGAAGGAGACATGTCTGCTAATGCAGTTACAATTATGTTAAGGCTTTTTTTAAGAACATCAATGTTAAAACCAGAACATTCAATAAAAACATCTTTAGTATTTTCATCAACTTTTCCTGTTAGCTGAGAGTTTATTATTGGAGGCATGCTTAAAACATTTTTTTCTGCATCTAAGAAAACAGGGAACTTTCTTTTTCCTGAAAGAAGATGGGCATATTCTCTTCCAGTTGAATGCCTTTGAAGAATTTGCAACCCACTCATTTCTCTGTTCATTTCTAAAGGAGTGAATTTTATTTTATCTGGTTCAAGGGCCTTGTATGTTATTGGAAGTTTTATTTTCTCAAGAGGATATATTCCTATAGCAAGCTTTTTTCTTTTTCTTCCAACAGTATTGTGAAGTTTTTCCTGAAGTTCAATTATCTCTTTTATTTTTTCATCATTTAATTTCAAACCTTTGATAATTGCGCAAACAGTATAGGGTCTGACTTTTTTTACAGAAGAGTCAACTTTTACATAGTAGTTTTTTCCTGGCTTGTGCAACCTGTATTTTTTCAATCCTGTTTTTTTGCCTAAGAAAGCTAAAAAAGCTCTTTTAAATCCCTGATATGAAAGCAAATCTGGCCTGTCTGGAAATATCTCTACTTCTATTTCACCTTCTTCAACAGATTCTAAGGGTGTTCCAAACATTGAAATCTTTTTCTTCATTTTTTCATCAAGCTTTCCTATTTCTTTTTCAAACAGTTTTTTTGGAAATTTTATATTTGCCATTTGTTTATTGTGTCTTTATTTTTATGCTTTAGTTTTAGTTTTTCATCCATGCTTTTATTTTCCTTAATTGAGATAAGTCATTTTTATACAGTTCTCTTAAATCATTTATCTTGTAATAGTCCATAATTATTCTGTCAAATCCCTGGCCCCACGCAAGTATTGGGGTGTTTTTTCCAAGCAAAGGAACTGATATCTCTGGCCTGAACATTCCTGCACCTCCTAACTCTAACCAGACTTTTTTCTCAGGATGATATGCATGAATTTCAACACTAGGCTCTGTATAAGGGAAATACGCAGGTACAAACCTTACTTTTTCAAATCCCATTTTTTTGTAGAATTGCTGCAAATATCCAAGTAAGTGCCTGAAATTTACATTGTCATCAACAACGATTCCTTCTGTTTGATTAAACTCAAATCCGTGGCTCCAATCTACTGTTTCATTTCTAAAAACTTTTCCGATAGCAAAGAATTTGCCTTTTCTCTTGTCTTCTGGAAGTTTGCTTAATTTGTATAGTGTCTGAGCTGATAAGCATGTTGTATGTGTTCTTAAAACTAATTTTTTAGCATCATTCTCTTCCCATTCATAATTCCATCCTTTGCTCCCTGAGATACCTTTTTCATGGGTTTTTTTCACAGTTTCAATAAGGTCTTTGTCTGCAGGAAGAGGAATTTGTTTATCTATGTAAAATGTGTCTTGCAATTCTCTTACTGGATGGTCTTGGGCTGTGAAAAGAGCATCAAAATTCCAAAAAGAGCTTATTAGCATTGTTCCGTTCATTTCCTGAAAACCCATTTCAGTCCATATTTTTCTAGCATAGTCTATTGATTGGTTTACAAAATGCCTTTTTCCTCCTACAATCTCTGGAACAGAACTTGTAACATCATATCTCCTGAATTTTTTTCCTTTCCAAAGCTTTTTATTTTGAACTATTTCTGGAGTTAGACTCTCAATCATATCTCCTGCATCTATTGTAGAATTCATAACCCTCTCACCTAATTCAGTTACTTTGATATTTACACTCTTTTTCTCTAAAACACAGACAATGTCTTTTCTGTTTTGAAGTGATTTTAATGCTAATTGATATTCTGGAGGAAGTTTTTCATATTCTATTGGAAGGCTTTCTAAAAATCTTTCTTCTATGCTTTTTTTAGATATATCTTGTTTTTTTCCAGAAAAAACTATTTTGCCATTTTTTAATTCAATCAATGCCTTTTTTTTCAAGGCTCCAATAGAGGCTTTGAATTCATTGTTAGACAAGCCACTTTGCTTTTTGGCATCTTGGAGTTTTATTATTCTCTTTTTTCCAAGAAGATTCAAAAGTCTTCTTTCTGGAAGTCCTTTTTTCTTGTATAATGCCCCATTGATTCCAATTTCTACTATTTTTTTCTTGTTTGAAGAAAGCTTAACAATGTCTTTGTTTTGGAGATATTCTAAAGAACGAAGAACAGATACTTTGTCAAGATTGGATTTTTTTGAAATACTAACTATACTTTTTTCCTTTAGTAAGGGAATAATTTTTCTTTCATTAGGAGATAAGGATTCAATTAATCTCTTATTAACCTTGTTTTCTTTTTTACTAGTATCTACCATATTATTTTTACAAGAGAATATGTATTAAAAAAGTTTGTTTATTTATTTTAATTTTTTAGTCATCCAAGTAGGCATTCCTAAAACAAGACCCAGGCTTTTTTTGTCATGAATGTTTCTTGGGTGCTCACATCCGCAAAACTGCATCTGGACTTTTTGCTTTTTGCATAAATTTATGTTTTGAATAACTCTAGCAATAATCCTAGATTTTTCCTTTGCCTTAGAGTTAATTATTTCATCAAGACAGATCCCTATTTGAATATGGTTCTTCTTAGCTATTTTTGCAAGAACATGATTTAGCCCTGAATTTCTTTGCTTTTGATAGTCTTTTCTTCCTGATTGAAGTATGACAAGAATGTCAATAGGTGTTTTTTCAAGAATCTTTCTACTTAAGGTGTCGTTTTTGCTAACAAATAAGATAGGTTGTTTTGGATTTTCTTTTTTCTTGTTTTTGATTATGTTTCTAGCTTTTTCAAAATTAGTTTCTGTTACCTTACATGCATCCTTATTTTTTATTTTGTTTTTCATCATTAGTTTTATTAGTTAATTAGGATTAACCAAAAATAATTGTGCCATTAAATGGTTTACGGCTTAGAAGATTATCTATTTGCTTTACACTCTTTCCAGTAATATAGGTCTTTATTTTGTTTTTCATAATTATCTTCGAGGCTGTTTGATCTAAGACAAAATGCTGTCCTGGTTTAAACTTCATAGCATTTGCCATTTTATCAAATTCTTTCCAGCTGATTTTTGAAATGAATTCCGCATTTTTGAATTTCTTTGGATTTTTTGTGTATAATCCTTGAATGTTTGTTATGTTTATGAATTCTGCATCAAACATTTTAGCAATGTCTGCAGCAGTTGAGTCTGAGGTCTGATTAGGTTTGTACTCAAGAGCTCCGCAAAAAGTTATATTCTGTTTTTTAACATATTTTTTAAGGGTGGTATGGGTGTGCGGGATTCCATGCTTTGGATCTATTTTAAAGAAATAATTCATAAATCTGGCATTGAGTCTTGTTGCCCCTATTCCTGCAAAGCTTTGAAGTTTTTCATTTATTTTTTCTTTTTTCAATGCAGAGATGTATTTTCTTGCAATACTTCCGCCTCCGCATACAATAACAAATTTGTATTTTTTGCTATGTTTTAGGAGAATTTTTTTTAATTTTCTTAAATATTTTACATTAACATTGTCTGGGATTATCTGACTTCCTCCAAGACTCATTACAATCACCTTTTTCTTCATGAGATTTATTAGATTAAGAAGTATTTAAGTTTTAGGCTTTTGTTTTAGAATATTTGAATTTTTTAATAATGGTGTCCTGGACCTCTGAGAGTAGAAGAGCCAGTTCTCCTTTGAAATGTATCTGCTGCAGAACCATATATATTAGTATTTTTGGAATTGTATCTTTTCTCTCTTTTTCTTTTGTCTTGTTTTGGGTTTCTAACTTCTCCTGTTGCAGCATAAGAAGCTATTTGATGAAGTACAGGGTATGATAAACTTGGTTCTGGGATAGTTATCTGGTTCATTTCAAGCCATCCAGGCATTGCAGAGGAATTATGCCTTTTTAGTCCTCTTTTTAGATGTGAATATATTTCTCTAAATCTTTTTCTTCTTGCTCCTCTGCCAGATTCTAAGAATTTCTCAAAGATTTCTGTTCTTTGCTCTAAACTTAATCCTCTTATATCTTTCATTAATTCTGTTGAGCTATAAAATCTTGACATTTTTTGTATTTTATTTTAATTGATTTTTTGTTATTATTTATTTAATCATTTAATTGTAAATAATGAATTGTCTTTAACATCAAAGATATCTAATCTTACTCCTGAATCTAACCAGCCGTGTGCATAATTTAGTGCAGCAAAAGTATTAACAAAATCTTTATTTTCTTGAAAATGTTTGGCATCTGATAAGTAGTTTTCTACCATTTCAATAATTTCTTTTGCATATTGCTCTTTTCCTTTGATTATGTTTTCCTTTGCTTTTGATAAGGCTTTTGAAGTTAAATTAAAATATTTTTCAATTTGTTCCACAGAGATTTTATCTTTTTTATCTTCTCTATTTTTTGAGCTTTCTCCATTTTTTTCCATTTTGTCTGTGAAGAGACAACATTTCTTGTTTTTTAAATTTTTTTCTTTTCCAACATGTTTTTTTGAAAAAAAGGGGGTTTTTCCAGTTATTCTACATTTTAACCTATATTTTAAAATTTGCAAAAAGAAATAAAGTTTTTAAACCTGTTATTCTACATATTTGCAGTATCTATGAGCCATAAAAGAGTTGTTAAGAAAAGAGGCAAGACTTACGGGCCTTATTTGTATGAATCTTACAGAGATGAAAATGGCAATGTTAAAAAAAGATACCTTGGAAAAGCAAAGAAAGAAAAGAAAAATGTAGAACAAAAACATTTTTCATGGGGGTTTTTGTTTGCAGCACTTATCTTTTTGATGCTTATTTTTTCTGGTATACCTTTTACTGGTAGAGCAACACTCTCTCTTGACAATGTTGGAAATGATGGCAATGTATTAACTGGAGATTTTGATTTTGTTCTACAGCAATCTGAGCTGATCCCTGAAAATACAGATGTTTTAATCTCTACTCCTAGCAATGATTATTCATATTCTTTAAAAGATTTAATTAATGAAGAAACAACAGAAGGTGATTTCTATATTTCAGATGCAGATGTTTCTGGTTATGGCTCTGGATATTCTGCTTCTGGAGAGAGATTCCCTCTTGTTTCTTTTGTTCTAGGGATTTATGGGGTTGTTGAAAGTAATGATACAAGAACAACACCTATTGAAGAGCCTTCTGAGCCAATTGTTAATGATACAGAGGGAACAGATAATGAAGCAAATCAGACTGAAGAGAATGAGGGTGAGAGTGGAAATGAAAGTGGAAATGAAACAGGTTCAAATAGAGATATATCAATGAATGCCAATGTTGTTTATGCTACTGCAGACTTCTTAAGCATTACAGGACATTCAACATTAGAATTAGTTGAAGAGGTTTCTGGAAGTGTTAGAGCAAATGAGAGTTTTACTTATGATTTAGAAGAGGGTCAGGAAGTTGAAATCCTTTCTTCTGAGCAAGACATAACATTACAAGTAGATGATGAAAGCAATGAGGCAATTGTGACTACAGATTATCTTGGAGAGCAAGTTAAGAATTTTAGTATTTCTTTAGATGAATTGAATATAAGCGCTGAATCAGGCACTTTGAATGTAAGATTTGTGCATGATGGTGAGGAAATCTTGTCTGGAACTAAGGAGATTGATGTTGTTTCTGGAGAAACTACAGAAGAGCCTGAAGAAACAAGCAATGGCACAAGAAGCACACCTATTGAATCTCCTTTAGAACCTATTATTAATGAGACTGAAGAGAACGAAACAGTGAGAGGTGTTCAGGCTGGCGAGTCAGTTAGTATTGAATTAGTAAATCCAAGTTCAAATACTGAGTTTAATAAAAATTATTTTAATGAATTTACAATTAATGTAACATGTGTTTCTGGACCTTGTGGAACTGTGAATGTTACTTTAGACCCTTATGAGGTTGAAGGAGATGATAGAAATAAAAATTCTGAAAGTGATGGGACAAGGCAGGCGTCTTATGATTGTTATGGAGATGAAATGAATTGTGGTTCAGTTTTTCCTGATGGTGGAGCAAATTGTGGTGATTATTATATGTGGGTTGATGATTATGTTCATGGAAGTGCATATTATCAGTGTGATTATGATGGATTTAATTGTTATCCTACAGAGGCAGAGACATGTACTGTGCCCTCAACAGATTATTATTTGTATGATGCTCCTTCTGGAGTGAGTTATGTTGATTCTGGAGGCACTACTATTGACCATGTTGATTATAGTGTAGATTCTAGATTTTACTTGTCCACTGGAGGATTTATCTTTGCAGAAATGAATGCGACTTCAGATGTTTCTTTAAGTGGTGCTAATGCAAATTCTACAGGGTTGAAATCTGTTGTGCATTTACAGGAATCTGGGGCACAAAATGATGTAAATTACATTAAACTTATAATTGAAAGAAAAAGTGGGGGGCCTGATGATGTAATTGTTTGTCCAGATGTTACTTCTTTAAGTCAAATTTATCCAGGATGCACTTCTGAAAGCATATTAAACCCTACAAATGATACTGATGGAACATATGCCCTAACTTATGATGCAGATTATTGGTATGTTCAGGCTGACTCAGCAGAGTATTTGACTGGAATACAGCAATTAACTAAAGGAATAGTTCCAACCACTCCTGGTTCTATACCTTTTTACACAAATAAATCAAGCAACCCTTATACTACAAGCAGTTTAAGTACTGGACAATCAGAATTAGTCACTTTCTGGGTTAATGCAACTGGAGATGCTCCAGATACTTATGAGTTTTTTGCATATGCCAATATGACATCAAATGAATCTGTTAATGATGTTACTGATAAAATCAACATTACAATTCAGATTCCAAATGTTCCGCCTACAATTGATTATTTGCATTTAAATTCTACTTTTGGAACAAATTTTAGCACAGAAGATTTGTATTGTCAGGTTCAGGCAAATGACGAAAATGGAGATAATTTAGCTTATGGAGGGGAGTGGTATAAGAATGAAGATTTATTTGTTGGAGAGCTTTGGAATCAGACTGATTCTTATCATAGTTCTATTAATGATAGAGCATATGATATAGCCGTTGATAATTCTAGCAATACTTATGTGACAGGACAAGTCTATAATGGAAGTAATTATAATATTTATGTAATAAAATATAATTCTTCAGGGATTGAGCAATGGAACGCTTCTTATGATTCGGGAGAACATGATTATGCTTATGGAATTGCTGTAGATAGTTCTGGAGATGTTTATGTTACTGGAGAATTTTATAATACTACTGCTATAAATAATTGGGATTGGGTTACAGTTAAGTTTAATTCAACAGGAGATTATCAATGGAATTCTATTTTTAGTTCCCCATTTACAATTGGAGGGTATGATGATGAAGCAAGAGCAATTGTTGCAGATGATTCAGGTAATATTTATGTCACAGGACAGGCAAACAATCTCACCGGAGATGGCACACAAGACTGGCATACTATAAAATATAATGGAACAGATGGAAGTGAGATATGGAATGCAACATATAATGGAGGAGGTCAGGACGAAGCTTATGATATTGCATTGGATTCTCAAGAAAATATATATGTCTCAGGGATTTCAAACATTGCAGGAAGCAAATGGCATCTAAGAAAGTACAATTCAACAGGAGATTATCAATGGAATGCTACTTTTGATGGATCAACAGCATATACTGCAGAGGTGGCAATAAATACTAACGATAGTGTCTTTATTACAGGAAGTGCTACTTTTGATGGAGGAAGCACTTATGACTATCATACAATAAAATATGATTCTGAAGGAAACCACCAGTATAATTTCTCTTCTGATAGTGGGGCCACTACAGAAGTTCCTTATTCAATAGTAATAGATGCTATGGATAATATCTATTTGACTGGTTATGCAGTATTGAGTGGTCGAGAAAATTATTTCACTGTTAAACACAATTCCACTGGAAGCCATATATGGAATAGAACATATAATGCAGGAGATGATAGTAGGGGGCAAGGGGTTGCTGTAGATAGTTCTGGAAATGTTTATGTAACAGGTTATGCTGGCAATACCACAAAGGATAATTGGTATACAATTAAATACTTAAATGGGTTTGTTTCACTTAACAATCTCCAAGGACAATCAATCAATGTTTCAGAATTAGATAATAGTTTCACCTCAATTGGAGACAACTGGACCTGTTCTCTGAAAGCATATGATGGAGAGAATTATTCCACTATCAATACATCATCCTCTTTAACTATTTTGAATAGGACTGAATACGAGCCAACTACAACAGGGTTTACATTTAGTGATGAAACAGGTGAGATTAATTTTTCAGATACCAGTGTTGATTTGTCAAATGTAGTCAATGTTTCCTTTAATAATTCTCAGGGAAAGATTTCTTTTCCTGCAGGATATGGTCTCAATGTTCTTAGTCAGAATTATACTTCAAATGTGAATATTGGGGGTAGCTTTGTCAGTGTCAATACTTCTGCATTGCATAGCAGTTTCAATAACACAGCAAACATAACATTTTTTGGAGTAAATTGCAATAATAGACCTAACATTGGAATCCATTACACTGAAGGGGTTTATAATAATAGACAGGATATTTTATCTAATAGTGTTGATTGTGTTGAAGAAGGCATTTGCTCTGAGATTGTTTGTGATGGCAGTGATGCAATTGTGGAAGTTAGCCATTTTACAGGATATGCCATTGGAAATGACGCTAATTTAACAATATGGGATGAGGGAGATAGTGGGGTTCCTTATGGAGACAACCCAAAACTTGCTGGTGAAGATATAAAATTCTTTGCAAATTATTCTAATTCAAGTGGTGTAATCCAAGGAGCCACATGTATTATTGATTTTTATGATTCTTCTAATAATGTTATGGATTTTAATTCTAGCTTAGGAGGATTTTATGAATACAATAGAACTTTTAGTTCTGTAGGAACCTATGATTACAATGTTACTTGTAATAAAACAGGATATACCACATTAAATGCCTCTGATAATACTACTATTTCAAGTTGTTCTTGTAGTAGTTGCTCAGGGTGTGAAAGCAGTTTAGAAAATCCAGCATGTAGTCAGGTTAATTTAACACAGAATATTAATGTTGGAGGATCTGCTTGTATCTCAGTATCTGGTTTGCAAGACAAGGAATTTGATTGTCAAAATTACCAAATTAATTTTAATTCACAAAGTGCAACAGGTATTGGGGTATCAGATAGTGATAATTTTACTATTACTCGATGTAATATTAGGAATCTTGCCTATGCTCTTGATTTCAATAATGTAAGTAATAGTGTTATTTATGATAATATCTTCTTTAATAATACTTTTGACACTGGAGGGAGTTCTCCTTTTGCAATTTCACTTCAAGGAGATAATAATTCTATTTCAACAAACGATATTTATGGGAATTTTGTTGGGGGTCCAACTTATTATGAAGGTACTGGGATTTACATGAGTGGTACAAGTGAAAACAATACTTTTTATAATAATTACTTTCAGGATGTTCAGACTGCAATAGAAGGCAGTAGCAACTCAGATTACAACAACTTTACTTCTAATACCATTGAAAGATGTAGCTGGGGAATTAAGATTGGCTCTGGTTCTAAATACAATCATCTTGAATCAAATAACATTGAGTATGTTGAATATAATAGTGACATGCCTGGTTCTTTTAGAATACAGGGCTCTAATCATACTTTGATTGGCAATAGCGTGGATGGAACTTCAAATTCAATAAATGGCTATTACTATGCATTTTACATTAATGCTGCAAATGTAATTCTGAGAGAGAATTTTGCCCAGAATGTAGGAGGTGTTGGATTTTACATTAATGATGATTATACTATTTTAGAAGATAATTGGGTGTCTGATGTGGATTCAGACATAGGACCAACAAATTGCTACGGATTTTATATTAGTTCAACTTCAGACAACAACAAGTTATATTCAAACAATGCTTCTTATGTTAATTCCACTAGTGGATTTATAGACTGCAATGGATTTTACATATTAGGAAATTCTAATGTTATTAATGATTCTTATGCTGATTACAATGAAATAGGCTTGGATATTAATGGGAATAACAATAATATCACTAACACTTACTCTTCTGATAATGATATTGGATTGAAGCAATCAAGTGGAACAGGAAACAATTTTTATTACAATTCAATTACCTATAATTCTGGAAATGGGGTTGAATTAGAAGTAATGCCATCTATTTTTGAATTCAACGAGATAGAAGGTAATTATGACAATGGCTTGTATGCAGATTTTACAGGAGGCTCTTTTTGGCTTTCATCTAATAATTTCACAAACAATGCAAATTCTGGAATAGTGTTTGATGGACCAGACAATAATAACATTACTAATAATATTATTTATGGAGGCAATTATGGAATAAATATGACTTCTGCAAGCATCAATAACCTTATTTATAACAATGATATTTCTGGAACAGCTTATGATGCAGTTGATTTAGGAAGCAATGATTGGAACACAACTTATGATTGTGATGACACAAGCATTGTTGGGGGGTGCATG
>WJLC01000022.1 GCA_014728745.1 Candidatus Pacearchaeota archaeon | reverse complement strand
TCCTAATCCTGCCAAAGCAACTGCTCCAAGAAGTGAAACAATTATTATCATTTTTGTTTTTTCACTAATCCCTTCTCCAGAATCATTTTCAGTTGCATTTCCTGAGCCAACAGTATCTCCACTATTATTTTCAGATTTATCATCAGAGACCTGTCTTGTTCCTATTTCTTCACTTATTGATGTTACTGTTATGTTTGCCTTAGATGTGGCTTCTATAATATTATGAAGCTCAACAAGCAAGTCATAAATCTTATCTCCTGTAAGCTCAAACTTTTCTGATTCCCCTTCTTTTAAAATAATTGTCTTAGGATCACTTTGAATAGTTATTTTTGCACTTGAGCTGTAAACACTGTCAATAGTAACACTGTGATCTTCATTGTTTATTTTGAAATTTAGTTTACTATTTGCAACAAGTGCTTTGTTAGAGCCTCTTTCTAAGCTGGATTCTCCAAGATTATATATTACTGGAGTAGTTGTTTCAGTTGGAATTATTTCAGTAGAATCATCATCGTCATCATCACTATCATCTGATGAAGAGGAATCATCATCATCGTCATCATCACTACTTGATGTGCTTATTGATAAATCCCATTCAGAACTTATTGCAGTGTTCCCAGCATAATCATAGCATCTAATTTGCCATTCAAAATTTCCAGTTTCAACATCTGCATTTTCAAATTGGTTTGTTCCACTGGTTACACTTGTATCTGTCTGATTAATAACACCATCAAATAAGAGACTGCAGTTCTTTAGATTATCATCTACTACATTGTATTGAAAATCAATTTCTGTGCTTGAAGTTGTTTCACCCTCATCAGGATCAATAAGAGTTATAGAAGGGGCAGTAGCATCATAAGTTATTGTGTAGTTATCAGTGTTTATAAGGTTGCCATCAGAATCCCTAAAGTAGCAGTTCCACTCATAATTATCCTCGTTTGAGATTGTATAGTTAAATATACTTGAATTAGAACTTCCTGTTATTGATTCAGTCGTATTGTATATGAGAGAGCTAGAGTTCCATAAATAAAATGTGACATTTGCAAAATCAGCAACACTGTCATTTCCTGAGCATGTGAAATTCTCTTCACTTGCAGTGTTTTTGTAAGTGTTATTAGAAGGGCTTGTTAATGCAGATTCCATGATTCCTACAATTCTTGTGAAGTTAGAAGAGCTCCAGTTTGAATTTCCTAGTGAATCAACAGCCATGCAGTTCCAGGTGTAGCTCCCATTATCTAAATTACTTATATTAAGATTCATTGTGTAAGTAGAATTTCCACTTGCACTTTCTACAGTTTCATTTACAACTTCTC
This sequence comes from Candidatus Pacearchaeota archaeon, assembly GCA_014728745.1. Classification (GTDB taxonomy): domain Archaea; phylum Nanobdellota; class Nanobdellia; order Pacearchaeales; family GW2011-AR1; genus WJLC01. The sequence continues at coordinate 13,520 of WJLC01000022.1, read as the reverse complement.
CTGAGCTGTTCCATAAATTAAATGTTACATTCTCTAATCCAAAAATATCTTGAGCATAGCAACTAAAGCTTACATTTCCAGATCCATTGTTTGAATTATGAGATGGACTAAGAAGGGTAATGTTATTAATTTCATTATCTAGAGAAGAAACAGCACCATAAACATTAATTCTTGAAAAGATTTCTCCACTTCCTCCTGAATCATCAATTCTTTCACCTGTATCATTGAAAACATCTTCAATCTGAGAAGGAGTATAATCCATTCCCTTTTCTAATCTTAAAAATTGATTAAGTATAGCAACAGCTCCTGACACATGAGGCGTAGACATTGATGTTCCAGTCAATGTAGAGTATGCATTGTTTGGTATAGTTGAATTAATATTGACTCCTGGTGCAATCAGTTGAACTATTGAATTTCTGTTTCCATTAGAGTACATTCCATCGCTTTTTGTACTTCCACCAACAGGTGTTGCATTTTCAACACAGGCAGGACCGTTTATTTGAGAAGTGCTTCCATCATTCCCACTTGCAACTACAACAGAGATATTGTTTGCAACAGCAGCATTTATTTCATCTGCCAATGGATCAGAATTGCAATAACTGCTGTAAAGACCTCCTCCAAGACTCATGCTTATAACACTTATATTGAATGTAGATGCATTGTTTGTGCACCATTCAATTGCCTTTGCAAGGTCATCATCCCAAAAAGTACCTGTGGAATTAGCAGCCTTGATAATTATTAACTTTGCTCCTGGAGCAACACCATCTAAGCTTCCATTTGCAGCAGCAATTCCAGCAACATGGCTTCCATGTCCATGAGCATCATTAGGATTGCTATCTGTGCTTGTGCATGTTGTATCATCAGCACAGTAATCTATTCCTCCAAGTATTTTACAGCTAGAATCAGGATTGTTTTCTCCAAAACATCCTCCTAAGTCAGGATGGTCTAAATCTATACCAGTGTCAATAATACATATGGTCTCTCCTTTTCCAGTAAGATTTACTTCATTTGATTGAATTGCCCAAATACTTGAGGCATTAACTAAAGGAACTGAGTCATCTAATGCAATACTTCTAATGCCAACAGGATCTATGATCTCAACTTCAGAATTGTTTTCTAAATTCTCTAATTCTTTTTTTGAAATAACAGCAGAAACCTCGCCCTTTTTCTCAAACCTATGCTTTATTTTCCCCTCAAGAGCTTTTTCAACATTTTTTATGGAATCTCCATTTTTCTTTAATTGAATATTTACTCTAACTGATTCATTTTTCTCAACTTTTTCAACAATGCTTTTTTCAACTCTAACACCTGTATCAGAGACAGCATACCCTGTCATGTTAGTATCAGTTTGCTCTGTCCATTCTGCAAAAAAGAAACTTCCTGCCAGAACAACAATAATCAAAAATATTGCCTCTTTTTTCATAAATAAATTAACCTCATTTGCATTATTAAATCTTTTTGTGATTCAATGCTATGTTTTTCACAATTACTTGTAATAAGACTTGCAATATTTTTATATAATCTCTTTGTCTTTTAAAGTTTATGAAAACCCAAAGCAAAAAGAGCATTCAATTTAAATTCAAAAATGAAAAAATAAATCTTTCTGCTCTTGAATTAAAAACTCCTTTTGAAAAAGCAAGAGGTCTTACTTTCAAAACTAGAAAAAATGCAAAGGCTTTGCTCTTTGAAATGAAGAATCCAATGGCAATCCACTCTTTTTTTGTTTTCTTTCCTTTTATTGCAATCTGGCTTGATAAAAATAATAATGTTATAGATACAAAAAAAGTAAGACCCTTTAAATTTCATATTAAACCTAAGAAAAAATTCTCAAAGCTAGTTGAAATTCCTATTAATAATAGATACAAAGAAATAATTGATAAGATAATAAGATAAAAAGGTAAAATAAAATCAGAGAGATAAGGTAAAGATATAAGATAAGATAAGATAAGATTATAATCCTAAGCAATCTTTGTACTTCATAACACCTTTATACTTCCAAAGCAAAGAGGTTTTTGACCCCACTAACTCTGTGGCATAATCTCCATTTTTCTTTGCTGTTGCAACAACATTGCATAGGTTTCCTTCTTTAAGCAAAGGAACGTTTCTAGAGTGCATAATCATCTTCATGTCTAAATCATTAGGCATAGAGCTAACCTGAGTAGCAGAACCCTTACCAATTAAGTAATCTCTTTCCCACTGTCTTTCTCCTGTGTTAAAATTAAAAAAGCTTAGCAAAATTCTAGCATTGTCTGGAAGATCTTGAATAACTTGGTTTTGAGGAAGAATTGTCTCAAGCCTGTTATAATCCTCATCACTCGCTGTTTTTATTTCAGGTTTTGGTTTTGGCTTAGGCCTTGGAGCAGGCGCAGGCTTAGGAGAAGGATTGTTTGAAATAGAATTTCCTGATGGTTTGGGAGATGGTGGAACATATTTGCTTTGACTTAATTGTTCTTGTTTTTCTGCCTCTTCAAGATTGTTTTGATATTCTTCGTAATATCGCAAACCAACAAATACAACTATTAATGAAACTATGAACACAAACAGTGCAATATTATACCCTAAAAGTTTTTTGCTTTTTCTATACATTTTAATTATGTTGTTTGGTTTCTTTATATAAATATGGGCGCGGAGGGAATCGAACCCCCAGCTGTCGGGCTGGAGCCGACTATTTTACCATTAAACTACGCACCCACAATTCACAAATTTAAAAGAAATCTTTTATTTTTAAAGTTGTTTATTACATTTCTTATTTGATTTTTTTTATCTTCTCAATTTCATCATTTGAGATAGAACATCCTTTAAATTTGACTGCAAAAAGTAATGCATCTAAAACACTTCCACCATCTTTTAAATCAATCAGCCCCTTTTTCCAAGCAACATACATGAGTTCACTTGATCTTATGAATTTAAAACCTCTAAAGTATTTGAAATCTTTTTGCTTAAGTTTAATCTTAGTATTCATTTTTCTGCTCAGAAGTTTTTTCAGATTCTCTGGCTTTTCTCCAAGCATTCTAGTTGTTCTCTCATCAATTGCAATAACATGAGGTATTTTCTTATCTAAAAGAAGTCTGCTCAATGCAAGACATGAAGCCTCTCCGTTGTGAATAAGTTCTATATTCTTACCTTTTCCCACAAACATGCTATTCGCAATATCTATTATTTTTTGGGTTTTTTCCTCAACATCCTGGCTTTTAATTCCAAGAGAAGAAGGCATCTCCAACACCTTGTTATCCAACAACTTTTTAACTCTCAGGGCTTCTAACCCAAATCTTTTAGTTTTTATTGGTCTATCAATAACCTCTTCTTTAACAAGCCTAGTAATGAGGAATTTGCCTTTGAATTGTTTCTTTAAATCTATCAAAACCTCAAGCAACCCATTCATAGATAAGCTTATGAGAGTGCTTGCATCAAATATTATTGCTCCTTTTATTCCTCGCTCTTTAATTTTATCAGGCATTTTCACTCAAACATATCCATTGCTAATTTAATTCTTTTTTCAGCATTCATTGTTGTTGTAGAAGGAACATCACTTATGCCTGTTTTTCCAGCATAATCCGCAAGCTCAAACATAGTTATTCCAAGTAGCTTAGCTGTCTGAGCCATTGAAACACCATGGGCATATATTCTAGAAGCCTTGTTAATTTGCGCATTTCTAAAAACCTCTTGTATATATTTTCTTAATTTTCCTGAAATCTTATTTATGGCTTTTCTAATTGTTTCAATATCTTTCCTAAACTTTTTATCATCTTTTTTCTTAATATCTTCCACAGCTCTTTCTAAAGAATCAATAGTTATTTTGTAAAAGCTATTCCATCCCTTTAGCTTTTTGTAGTTCTCTCTTTCAAGAATCTTTCCAATAGAATAAACAATCACTGCAACAGCAATATTATCTGGGTCTTGAGTTAGTGATGCTGTATTTGTTGTTTGATTGCTGAGACTCATTATTTCAGCAGGGTCATCTCTTTCAATTGCTTTTCTTGTTTCTTCAAGAATCCTTAGTACATTGTCACTCTCTTTCATATTTTGTGCCTTCCTGAAAACCAAAAGAAAAAAGATTATTTAAACCTTAATATTATAGAATAGTAATAATGAAAAAAGTTTTATTAGATACAAGCTTTATTTTGCATGCAATAAGAAATAAAATTGATTTTTTAGAGGAAATTCTGTTTATGGGAATGACTCCTCTGCTTCCAAAGCAGGTTTTGAGAGAATTAAAGTCAATTGTTAATTCAAAAAAGAAATTGCGTTTCAAAGACGAGGCAAGACTGGCATTGGATTTATTTGAAAAAATAAAAAACAAGAGCAAAAACAAAGACAAAAACAAAGACCCTAAGAAAATAAAGACAATTGATTTGAATGAGGATTATGTTGATAAGGGGATTGTGAGATATGCTAAAAAGCATAAGAATATTGTGATTGCAACAATGGATTATAATTTGAAAAAGCAAATCAAGAATCAAAAGCTCGTTGTTAGAGCAGGCAAAAAACTTGAAGTAGTTTAAGTAATTTAGAAGTTTAGACATAGACCGTTGAAACATAGACATCTTGATTTTATTAAGAAAGGAGTTTCATAACAATAATTCTTAAAAACCCTTTCATATTAATTCTCATCATGGATATGATAAACGCGCAAGAAACAAGAAAAAGAACACAAGGAGAATTTAATAGGTCTCTTCTTTTAGATGAGATAGTCTCTGATTATTTGCCATTTCTTCAAAAGAATATTCATAATTCTGAAATATCTTATTCTTATAAACTTAAAGGAAAGATAGGTGGTTCAGGATACTCTTCTCCAGATATAAAAAAATTAACTGCAATTGTTGATAATAAGTTAGCCCAGGTGCCTATAGAGTTCAATAAAAGAGTGTATGTAGGAGAGAACAAGGATACAGGAGAAGAAATTTGGGGGTTTAAGTCATATTCTATATGGACAACTCCAGGCTATTCAATAAATCAGTTAAGTCCTAAGGAAGTTGGATTAATAGACAGAGTAAAAGAATTAACAGATGAATTTTCTTCTAATTTATGAAATATCTTAATAAATCCCAATATATAGAGATAAAACAATTTGCAGAGTAGAGGATAAGCTTTAAAAACCAACTTTTATTATTCTTTCCAAGTAAAAACTGATAATTCAATTAATATTCAATAAAAATGTTCTATTTAACAGAAGTTGAGGATTATGTAAGGGTCGCTCCAAAATTATTTGGACTCCCAACAGCTGAGGCTGTGGAGAAACAGCTTGAAGAAACCTACAAGGAATATTATGATAAAGAACTTGGAGGAGTTGTAGCTGTAGTTGGGGTTTTGGATATTGGAGAAGGAGTGATAATTCCTGGAGACGGAGCAGCATACTATAATTCAAAGTTTAAATTACTTGCATGGAAGCCAGAACTACAAGAACTTGTTTATGGTAAAATTGCAGAAATAACAAGCTTTGGAGCTTTCATGGACATGGGAATAATGAAGGGAATGATCCACATTTCTCAGACAATGGATGATTACGTGAGCTTCAGCAAGTCTAACACTTTATCAGGAAAAAACTCAAAAAGAAGTCTTAAGATAAATGATGAATGCCTTGCTAGAGTTGTTGCAATAAGCCACAAAGGAAACAGCCCTAAAATAGGCTTGACAATGAGACAACCAGGCTTAGGAAAATTAGAGTGGATAAAGGAAGACGCAATCAAGAGAAAAAAAGCTGCGGAAAAAGCTGCTAAGCAAGCTGAAAAGCAATCTAAATCAGGTTCAAAAGGAAAAGGAGGAAAGAAATAATTTTTATTAAATAAAATGGTAAAGCAAAAAGCATGCAAGATATGCAACACAATTTTTGATTCAGGAGAAAAATGTCCTAATTGCGATTCTAAGGAAACTACAGAATCTTTTAAGGGAAGAATAGTTGTTGTAAATCCTGAAAAGTCTGAGATAGCAAAAAAATTAGATTTAAAAGACAAAGGAACTTTTGCAATTAAAACAAGATAATTAATACCCAACTAATAATTAATAATATAAAATGGATTTAAAGATAAAGATAATTGATGAAAATGAGAATCTTCTTTTCAGTAGAAAAGAGATTAAGGCAGAGACAACCTCAGATAATTTTCCAAAAAAGCAAGAGGTTGCAGAAGCACTTGCAAAAAAATACAAGGTTAAACCAACTGCATTAAGAATACTAAATATTGACGGCAATTTTGGATCTAAGAAGTTTGATGTTAAAGCAAATATTTATGAGTCTAAAGAAAAAAGAGATAAAGTAGAGAATATGAGCAAAGAAGAAAAAGAGGCTGAAGCTAAATCCTCTGAACCTTCAGAGTCTTCTGAACCTTCTGCTGAATCTACTAAATCTGCAGAAAAAACACCTGAGAAACCAGAGCAAGCTGAAAAGCCTAAACAAGAAAAGCCTAAGCAAGAAAAGACTGAGGAATCAAAGTCAAATTCAGAATCAAAGCAAGAGTCAAATTCAGAAGAAAAAAAGCAGAGCAAAGAAGATAAAGACAATAATAAAGAGAGTAAAGAAAACAAAGAACAAGAAGCAAAAAATAAAGAAAAAGATGGAGAAAAGGAAAAAGATAATAAAGACAACAAAGACAACAAAGAAAATAAAGATAACAAAAAGGAGAACAAAGAATAAAAATGGCAAAAAAACCACACAAAAACAAACCAACAAGCAAAAAATATACCAAATACAAAATTGATGGAGATAAAATCACTAGAGAAAGATTTTGTCCAAGATGTGGCCCAGGAGTTTTCTTAATGAACTCTCAGGGAAGATTATATTGCGGAAAATGCCATTACTCTGAATTTAAGAATAAATCAGAAGAAAAAAACCAGAGCAAAGAAGATAAAGACAATAATAAAGAGAGTAAAGAAAACAAAAAAGATAATAAAGACAACAAAGAAAAATAAAAGAAGTAAATAATTAGCTTTTTCTTTCAATAATTTCAACATCCATTTCTTTGTCATCACTCCAAAGACCTATAATAGATCCTTCTTCATCATAATAATCACAATGACTGTGAAAGTGGTGCCCATTTTCAAAATTCTGTATCCAAGAATATATTGAAGAACTTTCATAATAATCAACACCTTTGCTGTATTCAAGAATTATAGCACTATGGTTTTTTTCAAATTCTGCTTTTTTCAAATTACTGTCTAATTTTAATGAACTTCCATCTAAACTAAGAACTTTTTTGTATAGATTTAGTCTAAGATTAATTGTCATTTTGTTTGATTATTTTATTTTACTTTATTTTATTTTTCTTGATTATTTTGTATTTCTTATCTTGCGAGTTAGTATACAAAATGATTTGTTTAAAAATCTTTTGAAGAAATTAACTATCCTTAAAAAATCTTAAAATCATAAAACCCTTGGATAGATGTTTTAGGTAACAAATAGCATCCTAAAACCTCTATCCTGGGCAAAAAGAGGTGATATAATATAGAGTACTAATTTATATATAAATGTTTCGGTTATGTTACTCTTATAAAATGACACTAAGTTTTGTTTCTAAAGTGACACTTGTTATTTATAAATAAATTCATAGTTTTAGTCACTACCAAAATTATGAAAAAATCCTATCGAGGAGCTCTTAATCATTTCTTTAGTTTTACTACTCAAATCTAATTACTCTGGAATTTAAAGGTATAATAGGCTTTATAAAATATTGTTTCCTTTTCTGGACATGAAAAAAGAGGCAGGAATAAATCTCAATAATATTAACATTGAGAAGATTAAAAATGCAGAAAATGCAGAGGCTGGTTCTATTGAATCAAATAAAAACATAGCCAGTGTAAAGCAGGATGAAATACACGATTTACTTTTCAACAGAAAGATTGGATGGCAAGAGATTATTTATGACCTTATCAATACTGAACAGTTAAATCCCTGGGACATTGATATAACTATTCTCACAAATAAATATCTTCAAAGAATCAAGCAAATGGAAGAGGCTGATTTTTTTATTTCTAGCAAGGTTTTGTTTGCTGCTGCTCTTCTTTTGAGAATTAAATCTGAGATTCTCTTAAATGATTATATTAAGAGCATAGATGAGATTTTGTTTGGGAAAAAAGATGAACAGCCAAAAGAAAGAGAAAAGCTTGAGATTGAAGGAGAAGTTCCTGAGCTTGTTCCTAGAAGTCCAATACCAAGATTCAAAAAAGTGACTTTAAAAGAATTAGTTAGTGCTTTAAATAAGGCAATAACTACAGAGAACAGGAGAATAAGAAAAGAAATAATAAATAAAAACGCCCTTAGGGAGACAAACATTTCCCTTCCAAAAAAAACAATAAGTCTTAAGGACAGGACAAAGGAATTATATCAAAGGCTTACAAGCCATTTTAATGAAAATAAAAAGCATAGAAAAATTAGCTACACAAAATTTATTGGTGAAGACAAGGAGACAAAGATTATCTCTTTTTTTCCTTTGCTTCATTTAGAAAATCAGCATAAAATATGGTTAGATCAAGAAGAGCATTTTGAGGAAATTCATATTTGGCTTAAAAAAGTTTATTTAAAGCACAATCCAAATCCTACTGACATCATTGCAAAAGAAGTAGAGATAATGCTTGAGTATAAATCAGATAAAGAACAGAAAAAAAGGCTAAAGAAACTAAGAGAGGAATTTAAGAATCCAATAGGTAAGGATTAAATCATATTCTACAAATTGTTACTACTGGAGCATAATAATTAACCACAAGCTTTATAAACCTAAATTTTTTAAATATATTCATGGAAAATAATTCAACTGATTTAACTAATGAAGAATATTTAGAAAGAAATAAAAAAGCAATAGCTGAATATAATAAAAAAGCAGAGGAAACTGTAAATTTCCTTAAAAAAGAATGTTCCAGAGCAAAAAATGCAAAAGCAAGGTTGCTCCTTGTTGATGATGAGAGAACAATACGGGATTCATATTCTCTAGGCCTGAGAGAATTGGGTTATGAGGCATATCTTGCTGAAAATGGACAAGAAGCTCTTGAAAAAATCTTCTCATATCCTGCAGAATCAGGGTTTAATGCAGTTTTAGTAGACAACCACATGCCTGTTATGTCAGGAGAGGATTTTGTTAAAAATATTAGACAAAACCCAAAATACAATGATTATTCTGATATGAAAGTTATTTCTATAGGACATCCTCCTTCAGAAGAAGTTAGGCCAATGTATGACGCTTTCTTAAAGAAACCCTTGGAATTAGATGAAATGGATTCTACATTAGAGAAAGTTTTATTAGAGTAATTTTTTTAATTAGTCTATGAAAGTCGCAGTATTATTTTCAGGTGGAAAAGATTCTTGCTATTCTGCATATAAAGCAAAGCAAGCAGGAAATGAATTAACTTGTTTAATTAGTATTCATTCTAAAAACCCTGACAGTTACATGTTTCACACCCCAAACATTTCTTTAACAAAAAAACAAGCAGAAGTGATGGGCTTGCCTTTAATTGTTCATGAAACTCTAGGAGAAAAAGAAAAAGAACTTGATGATTTGAAGGATTCAATTAAGATCGCAAAAGAAAAATATGAGATTGAAGGAGTTGTTACAGGTGCATTACATAGTAATTATCAAGCAGAGAGAATACAGAAAATATGTGATGATTTAGGTTTAAAATGTTTAAACCCCTTATGGCATATGGATGAGATTAATTATCTAAAGAATTTGATTAAAGATAATTTCAAAGTGTTAATTGTGGGGGTGGCTGCATATCCATTAGATAATTCTTGGCTTAATAGAATTATTGATGAAAAATTCGTTGAAGATGCAAAAGAATTAAAAGAGAAATATAAAATTCATCCTGCAGGAGAAGGAGGAGAATTTGAGACATTTGTTTTAGATTGCCCTTTGTTTAAAAAAGAATTAAAAGCTTTTAAGAAGAATATAAAAGGCGAGAAACACACCTGGAAAATGGAAATTAAAATAGCATAATCCATGTAATGGACTTGCTGAGAATCGAACTCAGATCCCTTGACTGCCAGCCAAGTATAATACCACTATACCACAAGCCCTTTTTTATGATTTAATTCTTGATTCTTTAATATATATATAGATTGCTTATTTAAAATCTTATTTAAAAAACATTATTAATCTTCACAATAAAGCTTTTAAATAATAAATCTTTTTAGGTAGCATGAGTAAAGAAAGATATAAGCTTGAAGGGTCTGGCTCAACAATTAAAAAAGCAGACTCTCAATTAAAAAAAGAAAAATCTGCTTTAGTAAAAAAACTAAAGAAAGGAGACATTTCTACAGATTTAAACATAACTAGCTTATATTTTGAAGGGCAACTTAATCTAAAAAAGAATTATGAAGAGGAATTAACTGATTTTAATGTTGTTAGCAAAATGGGGTGGGATGAACTAAATGCAAAAGTTGAAAAAATCACAGACACTCCTGAAGCTTACAAAACAACTTATACTGCCAGAGAGTATGTTGAATTAACTCCTGAGCAAAAAGAAGTTGTTTCAGAAAGAAAAAAGACAACTCCTGCAGGAACTTATAGAGAGATTTCCTCTGGAAGAGATATTTCTAATTTTTTGGGAATGTAATTTAGTGATTTAAATTGACTATTTCACCATGGACTTTCCTCAAGAATCAATAGATGTGGCAAAAGAGATTGTATCTAAATATAGAAAAAGAGGAAGATCTAAATTTTCTTTGGCAGACAATATCTATAAGGGAAGATTCTATCATATTGGTTATGGCTTTAGTGAGGCATTAAAAACAGGGGTGTGTGGATCATATCTTCATGAAATGGCCAAAGAAGCAGAGTGCTACAGCATGGCAGGAGTTATTTATCTTCTTTCTAGGGAGGCTGGGCTCAACCCCAGAATATTTACTGCAAGAGGCATGAGAGACACAGAAGAGGGGCAGAACAAGGCTGATAATGGAAAAGCAGACCATTCTTTTGTCACTGTTGATGGAACAAGAGGAAAAAGATATCTTGTAGACCCAAATATGAGTTTGATGGGGGAGGCAACTTTCAATTTTGAGGAAAATGAAATGAGGGTGTATGATAGGGTTGAGAGCAAAATAACCTACAGGGATTGGAATTTTATCAAAGAGGTTTCACAAGATGAATACTTAGAGAAGCTAGAGGAGAATAGAACACCTCAAGGAGGAAGAGATACTTTGGCAGCAACTCAAAGAGTGAAGACTATTGGGGGTTTGCAGGCTTATGTGACTTATTTGCCTGAATCAAGTGAATTGCAAGTTTCTATTAACCTTAACAATGCGTTTCTTGGAGCAGACTCCTACAACAAAAAAGAAATTTATGAAGTTAAAACACCTGTGAGTAAAGACGGAACTTTTTCATTAGAGAAAGGAATTTATTCTAATTATCATGCCACAGCCTGCGGATGGAACCAATACACAAATCTTCAGGAGCCAATGTCATTTTCTCTTCCAGAAGCTCAGCCAATTTTTGATATATGGGAGAAGTTCATAAGAAAAAAAGGTAAAAAATCTCCTTTGTTCAGACTAGGCTCAACTAAGATGCGAAATCTTTTAGTGAAAAATGGATTGTGGACTGATTTTTCTGTTCAGAAAAATTCTCCTCTGGAAAAGCTAATAAGCCGACATAGCCATGATTGGGAAAAATCCCAAGAATGGGCAAGCAAGGTTGCAGAGGATTTTGTAAAAAGAGCCTCAAATCATGATCTTTCATACAGGTGCTTGCTAAGAGAGGCTCACACCTCCAAGGCGTATGATTCTGCTCGTTCTAAAGATAATCCAAAAGGACATATTTACTCTGAAGATGAACATGTTAAATTGCTTCAGGATCTTTATGATGAGCATGTAGAAGACATTGAAAATTTTGTAAAAGCATATGCAAATGATTTAGCAGTTAGAGCAAAATTAAGGCCAGGAAGTAAATTCCATTCTCAAAGAAAATTAAACAAAGTGCAGGCAAGAAGAATAAAAAGTGCAGAGGCTTTTGAAACACTTTGTCAGTCAAGAACTTTTAATACAGACATGATATTTCATGAAGTTGCAGACAAGGTAATGTTTTACCAGACAATTAACTTAGATGCTCCAATTGAGGAATTAGAGAGAGATTTAACTCAGGAAGACATTCAGAGGGGAGCTCAGGCAAAGCTGTTTGACACAATGATGACTTGTTGGCTCAAGAAAGACTTTTTGTTCATAAAGCAATATAAAAAAGGGCTTCAGAAAATACTAAAGATTTCAGATTAAGAATTCAAATCAAAAGCTAAACCTTAATTTCACAATTTAAGAGAAAGCTTTTTTTCCTTGCCAGTCCTCAAATCCTTTACCTTAAATTTCCCTGCCTTAACTTCTTTTCTTCCAACAAATATTGCATTCTGGATATTATATGAATTAGCATATTCAAGAGCTTTGCTAGGCTTTCCATAATAAATAGATACAATCTTGCCTAGATTTCTAAGTCTTTCAGAAAGCTTGACTGCTTCTTTATCCTCTTCTAAACTAACAACAAGATATCTTTCTTTTTCAGAGTCAACATCAGCAAGCAAGCTAAGCCTATCTAAACCAAAGCTTATGCCTGTGCATTGTTTTTTGTTGAATTTAAAACTGCCTCCCCCAATTATTGTTTCTTTAATACCTTTGGCCTTGACTTCAAAAATACTTCCATTATAATAGCTTAAACCACGAACCATTGTAGGTGCAAACTTAACATCTACCCCGTAAAGTTTGCAATACTCTTTTAATCCTATTATCTTCTTGTAACTAGGAAACTGACTAAAGAATTTCTCTCCTTTTTTCAAAGAATCAATTATATTACTAGCATTATATTTCTTGAGATTTTTCTTAACTTGCTTTTCTGATATTTTATCATACTTATCAATCTCTCTCAAAACATTTTGTTTATCTTTTTCCTTAACTCCTTCATCATCAAGGATTTCATTGAGAAGTTTTCTGTTATTGATTAATATTATAGAATCCTTTACTCCAAGATTGCTTAAGATATCTCTTGCTAAGCCAAGAACTTCAGCTTCATCCTGAATACTACTCCCAATAATATCTGCATCACATTGAACAAATTGCCTTAATCTGTTGCCTGAGACAGGTTCATCTCTGAAAACAGGGCCCATCTGATATCTTTTGAAAGGAAGCTTTTTATTTTTCATAAGTCTTTTTAATTGAAAAGTAAATTCATATCTTAATGCAAGCTTTCTCTTGCCTTTATCTTTTAAAGTGAATACATCTGAAATAGCCTCATCCTTATTCTTTTCTTTATTTTTCCCTTGCGGTTCTTCTCCTTTTACAAATTCCTCATATTCTATTATTGGTGTTTCAGCTGGCCTAAAGCCATATCTTTCAAAAAGATCCACAATAATCTTTCTTATCTCATCTCTTTTTTCAGATTCTTCTTCAGAATAATCCTTAAATCCTTTGACAGTTTTCTTTTTCATTTTGCGTTCTCCAGCTTTTTAACTAACTTTTCAACCTTCTTTTTTATTTTATTAATAATCTTTTTAATGTTTTTAATATTTTGTTTCTGCTCATCTTTAATTTTCCAAACTGTGAGCTTTTTCTTCAAGTCTTTCTT
>WJLC01000021.1 GCA_014728745.1 Candidatus Pacearchaeota archaeon | reverse complement strand
TATAAAAATATGGTTTTGCTTTGCATTGTATGGAAAAGAGGCTGAAGAGTTTTATAAGCGCAATACTAATTATAGCAGGGTTTATTTTCTTGTTTCCTGGATTAAACATCACAGGAAATGTTGTAGGTATTACTGAAACAGCTGGCAAGGTGGTTAATTCTATTGTTGGCTTGGCCTTGATTATTGGAGGATTGGTTTTGTTTTTGGCGAGAAAAAGCTTAGAGACAATCGCAGATGAACCTCAAAAATTATTTTATGAAGATGATAGCGGAGAGATAAGGATTAATGATTTTCTTGGAACTTTATCTATGGAGAAAATTGATACAATTAATCAAAGTGCAGAAGAAGTTTTAAGAGAAGCAGAAGAAACAGCAGAAGATCCAGAAATGGAACAGATGTATTCAGAAGAAGTTTTTAATCCAGTATATATCAGAACTGCAAGATATCAGAGAGATGAGGATAAAAAATTCCCTTTAGAAAAAGATTCCATTGCAGGAATGGCAGACAGATTCTTAAAAACATGGGACTCAAATTATACTCCTGTTATCCATCCACTATATAGGGAAATGGAGCATGAAGAATACCTAAATCCAAGGAAGGGAGTGTATGATTCAAGGGATGTAGTGAAACTTTTTAAGGATAATATTGGAAACATAAGTAATGTTAATGTTACAAGCCATGAAATTCCTTTTAAATATAGAGGGGTTAATACTAAACTTACTGCGGGAACAATACATCCTTATGAAACTGATAAGAATGCAGTAAATGAGGCTCTCAAATCAATAGCAGAAATAGATGTCAAAAAAGAAAAACACAATAAGGATTATGAAATTGAAGATTATAAAAGGGTTGATGCATTAAAGAAAAATATTTATGAAAAAAGATTAATCATTTAATTCAAATCCTTTATCTGAAAAATATTCTTTATAAAAATCTAAATTTTCTGTGTTAACAATTCCAACAGCATTTGATTTGCTTTTTGTTCTCATCTCCTCAATAATCTTTGTCGTATCTCTTTCAATGCTTTTTTTTCCAACAACATGAAAGGGGATATCCTTTTTATTTGCATATGTAAGAACCATAGCATAATGCCCAACATCATTAAGCCTAAGCTGTTCTAAATCAGGGTCATTAGGACCAATCTCATATGTATACTCCCTTATTTTTTCCTCTAATTCAGTTCTTGGAGCTAAAAAGCCCATATCTAACTTATTGCTTTTATAGAGCTTATTGAAGGGTTTAAGCACTTTCATTATTCCTATCATTGTGGGATATTCTATGTCAAGGAGTGTAAGACTTAAAGGTGTTTTTTTCCTATGCATTGATTTTATTTCTTTCATTTTAAAACAGGTTTAATTATCTTCTTTTCTTTATAAACCTTATCCTTTGTGTTACTTTAGAGTAATTACAATAAATTTGTTTCTTTCTTTACTTCCTCTTTCAGAAATATATAAAAATGCCATTTTACTTACTAATTTGATTAAAATGGGAAAAGAGGCAAGATTTTTTGTTTCAGGATTAATTACTTTAGTTGGAGCTGTGCTTATTTTAAATGCTTTCTCAGGAATGACTGGATTTGTAATAACAGAGGATCTTGGAATTGTGGCCAGTTCTGTTTTTGGATTTGCATTTTTTATTGGTGGTTTGATTTTGTTGGCTTATGAAGGTCATACAAGGCAGGTTGAAAATGATGTTTATCATATAGTTGATTCATACAAAGTAGGAAAAATAGATGAATGGGATGCAGCCGACAGAATAAATAGGCTTAGAGGAGGAAAAAATCCTGTTGAAGGAGTAGAATATGCTGGAGGAGAAGTTGTGGGAATAAACACTAAAAAAAGAGATATTCCTGTTAATGTCAAAGATCAAAGAAAGGCATTAGACTTAATGGCAAGTCTTTATTGGACATCATTAATAAATAATAGAGATAACATATCTAAATCAAATATTAAGATTGATCGTGAAAAAATCCCAGAACTGGATAAATATAAAGGCGGATTAACTGGGTATCTTAAAGATAAATTTAAGGAAAAAGCAAAATCATAAAGTAGGACAGGCAGTAGTATTTAATCTTGTTTCTAATTCATTGAATTTTTCCTGAGTATCTTCAGATTTTGTTATTGAGGCATTTTTTGGTTCATGGCTTTCTTTATACCCTTTGATGTTTTCATTGTAAGTATAGATTAAGAAATCAATTTCATCATGAGAAGGCAAATGGTCATCGCACATATTTGGGCAAGAAACCTCGCATGCTTTTTGCAATCTGCTTATTTTTCCTTTAGGATCATAAGAATTTAATATATCAATCTGAGTTGCAACAATCTGCATTTTTTCATCATAGGTCATAGCAGGATATATGTCTGATAAGGAATGATTATCTTGTGATTCATCATGTGCCATTTTAAGTGTATTTGATAATAATAAAAACTTTATAAATATTATGTTTTTAGTAACTACATAGTAATTACATTATACTAGAAGTATTCTTTCAAACACAGCATTGTTTAAATATATAAAAAGCATTTATTTTGCAATGGTAAGCAG
>WJLC01000020.1 GCA_014728745.1 Candidatus Pacearchaeota archaeon | reverse complement strand
AGGGTTAAGAATGCAATTCTTGAAAGAAAGAGATCTCAAAACTGGAGTGAAGAAAGGCTTGCCCATATGGAAGAAGTTTTTGGAAAAATCACTGCAAAGGCTAAACAAGTTGAAGAAAAGGTTTCTCAGAAAAGAGAGAATGCAAGAACCAAGTTAAAGGTTTTATCTGAGTTATCTGATGAAGAACTTGCTGAATTAGAAGCTAATGCTAGTGAAAGAGCAAGAGAAAGAATAAGAGAAAGACTTGATGATAAAAAAGAAAGAAGAGAAAGAATCAAGTCAAGATTAAATAGAACTTTAGATGAAGATGATGAAGAGGAAGATGATGAATCTGAGGAAGAAGAGCAAGAATCTGAAAATGAATCATCTGTAGAAGATAATAAGGGTAAAGCAGATGCTCAGGCAGCTCAAATGGCTAATCAACAATAATTTTTAATTTATTTTTTTCTTTTTTCTTTTATTTTTATTTGATCTTCCAATAAATTAACCCAAGAACTCCTGCAATAAGCAAAGGAATCCAGATTTTTCCAACCTGATTTTGGGGAAAGAACAATACAGATATTAGCGATAGTGCTATTAAAGAAATTAATAAGCCTTTGAAGTTCATTTTATTTTTTATTTCCTCTTTTTTGAATTTTTTAGTTAGATATATGCACTTGAATTGATTATTTGTTATTTTTTATATTTATCTTATCTGTAATCTCTTTTTGTATGGCCACATTTAGTGCATTTGAAAAACTTAGTTTCTGCCTCATCTGAGGCTCTTGTTTGAACAGTCCAGAAATAAGCTTCATCATGACCACATTCTTTACATTTAACATTAATTGTAGGGCAGGTATGTAATTCTTTTCCTTTCAAAACACCCACTTCTTTTTTATCTCCTATTTTTTCAGAAGTCTTTATTTTCTTAGCTTTTGTTTTAGAGTAATATCCACATCTAGGACAACCTAGGTTTTTTTGCTTTTGAACAAGAACTGCTCCGCATTTAGGACAAAATTCCATTTTTAAATTCTTAATAGTTTAGTTTAATTTTTAGTTGTTTTTAAATCTTCTGTTTAGTTTATAGAGGGCAATTCAACAATTTTATTTTCTTCACAAAACCCTCTTTGTGAATATGGTCTTGCTAATTCAAAAAATATTAGTTTTCCCCACCCCAAATAAGGAACTAACCTAATCACAGCTTTCCCTATTATTTGTGATTCATGAATATTCTGCTCTGATTGCAATTGGGCATTATTATTGTCTCCAATTGTAGAAAAATAAATTTCTCCAGTGTCTTTATCAATTTTTTTATCAATAATCCTATGTATTATTGGATTTTTTCTATTTCCATGAAAAAGTATAACATCTCCAGCTTCGAGATCCTCTGCATCTGCACCAATAATAAAGAGAATATCTCCTTTGTTAAAGCCTTTTTTGAATTTAAATTCTCTGAACTCTGATTTTGGAATGTCAAAACCATTGTATTTATTTTCATGCCTTTCATACCATTCATTGAAATTAGAAAGCAAATTTCCATCATGATACATAGAGCATGACTCTACTATTGCAAGAGGTAATTCTGTTCCTGTTAAAAGACTTAATCCAGGAAAGAAAATAAGCTTAATGAATACAAGAAGGAAGATTATTGAAAAAATCCATCCTTTCAAAGAATCGTCTTTCCATAGCAAGAACCAGAATTTATCCCAATATTTTTTCACCTTCTTTTTCAGATTACTGTAATCATAATTCATAAAACAGAGAATTGTCAGAGGTTTTTATGTGTTTTCTTTATGAATTATTCAGGAACGAATAGAAACATTTAAATAGTATACATTATCAGTATATACGTATGTGTGTATACATAGACAATAAAATTTAATACATACTTTTTTTACAAAAAAAAAGCAACCTCTTTTCAACCTCAGGCCACATCACCTCTTTGGAAGATGTGGTCTTTTATACTCATAAAGAATAAACAAAAAATAAAATTAAAACAAAAAAATCAAGATAATAAAGTAAAAAATAAGACAAAATAATTAAATAAGTAATGAATAATCAAAAAAACCCAATGCAAGACGATATATTTGATAACAAGATATTATGCAAGAAATGCGGTAAACAGATGAATAAAAAAAAGATTTCTAAAAACGGATTCACAATAAGGGCAATGGTGTGCTCTAATTCCAAATGTCATTCGAAGATAATCCATCCTATTGATAAACAGGAATATGAAAAGTATATAGATTTGAAGAATAAAGAATTTAAAGTCAAGATGAGACTTGTGGGTAATAGCTATGCAGTTTCAATCCCAAAAGAAATAGTAAGCTTTATGAATGAACAGAGAAAAATGATGGATGAAATGGTTAAATTATGTTTTGAGGATTTTGGAAGACTAAGCTTAAAATTCAAAGAATTAAGAGAAAAAACAAGGAAATAAATATAATCAAAAAATAATCAACAATAATCAGAAATAAAATGGCAAAAGATAAGGATAAAAAAGGAAACAGCAAAGAAATAAGACTCCATGTAGCTGAAGCTCATTCAGATGATGCATATAAGGGAATTGCAAGAATGGATGTTGAGGTAATGAGAGAGTTAGGAATTAGAAGAGGAGATGTTATAACAATAAAAGGAAATAAAGAGACAGTTGCAATAGCTGACAGAGCCTATCCTGCTGATGTTGGAGAAGGAATAATAAGAATTGATGGAATATTAAGAAGAAATGCAAAAGCAAGCATTGGAGATGTTGTAATTATTAGTAAGGCAGATGTTAAAGAAGCTAAGAAAATAATGATTGCGCCTGCACAAAAAGGAATAATGGTTCAGGCAAATTCAAAAAGCCTTCAAAAAGGCTTGCTTGGAAGAGCTCTTGTGAAAGGAGATATAGTTGTTCTTGGTGGTGTTCAAAGAAGAAAGGATTTATTCTCTGAAATGGGCTTTGGAAAAGACTTTGGAGATTTGTTTGGAGAAGAGTTTAATAATATGCTAGGAAACCTTGGAGGAGGTGTTGCACAAATTAAGTTTTTAGTTGTTTCAACTAATCCAGGAAAACCAGTTATTATTACTGAAAATACTGAAGTTGCTCTAAATCCAAAAGCAGTTGAGATTACTGAAGAAAAAATACCAGATATTACTTATGAGGATATTGGTGGGTTAAGTGAGGAAATAAAAAAGATTAGAGAAATGGTTGAGATTCCAATAAAGCATCCAGAGATATTCAGAAAATTAGGCGTTGATGCACCAAAGGGTGTTTTGCTTCATGGTCCACCTGGAACAGGTAAGACCTTGCTTGCTAAGGCAGTTGCAAATGAATCAGAGGCTAATTTTATTTTACTTAACGGTCCTGAAATAATGAGCAAGTTTTATGGAGAATCAGAAAAGAAAATAAGAAATATTTTTGAAGAAGCTGAAAAAACTGCTCCAGCCATTATATTTATAGATGAAATTGATGCTATTGCCCCTAAGAGAGAGGATGTTAATGGAGAAGTAGAAAGAAGAGTTGTTTCTCAGATCCTTACTATGATGGATGGACTGAAATCAAGAGGAAAAGTAATAGTTATTGGAGCAACAAACAGAGTAAATGCAGTTGATCCTGCCTTGAGAAGACCAGGAAGATTTGATAGAGAAATTGAAGTTGGGGTTCCTGATAAAAAAGCAAGATTAGACATATTAAAAATCCATACAAGGGGAATGCCTTTGAAAGGTGTTAAATTGGATGACATAGCCTCTCTTACACATGGCTTTGTTGGAGCTGATTTAGAGGCTCTTGCTAAAGAATCTGCTATGAATGTTTTAAGAAAGTATCTTCCTCAGATGAAATTAGATGAAGATGAGCAAATTCCTTCGGAAGTATTGGAAAAATTACTTATCAGGCAAAAAGACTTTGTTGAGGCTCTTAAGATTGTAAGACCTTCAGCAATGAGAGAAGTATTTATTGAAGCACCTAATATTGATTGGGAGGATGTAGGAGGATTAGGAGATATTAAAACTGAACTAAAAGAAGCTGTTGAATGGCCATTGCAGCATCCAGAGACATTCAAAAGAATGGGAATAAGGCCTTCAAGAGGAATTTTATTGTATGGTCCACCTGGAACAGGTAAGACATTACTTGCTAAGGCAGTTGCAAAAGAATCAGAAGCTAATTTTATACAAGTAAAAGGACCTGAACTTTTAAGCAAATGGGTTGGAGAATCAGAAGAAGGTATTAGAAAAGTCTTTGAAAGAGCTAGACAAGTTGCTCCTTGCATTGTGTTTTTTGATGAATTAGATGCACTTGCAGGAAAGAGAGGTCAGGAAACAGGAACAAAGGTTACTGAAAGAGTATTAAATCAGTTGCTTGCTGAAATGGATGGTTTAGAAGATTTGAATGATGTTGTAGTTATTGGAGCTACGAATAGACCTGACATGGTTGATCCTGGACTATTAAGGCCTGGAAGATTTGATAAGATTCTTTTGGTAAATGCACCTAAAGAAAAAGAAAGAATCAAAATATTTGAAGTTCACACAAAAAACATGCCTCTTGCTAAAGATGTTAACTTAAAAGCTTTGGCAAAAAAAACAGAGGGTTACACTGGAGCAGACATTGAAGGAATTGTCAGAGAGGCAGGAATGATTGCATTGAGAAAAGATATAACATCTAATAAAGTTACTAAAAAGAACTTTGATGACGCAGTAAACAAAATTAAGCCAAGTGTGACTGAGAATACTATAAAGGTTTACAAGCAAGTTGAAGATAATTTCTTAAAGAGAGCTAAAGCAGCAGTTCCTCAAGAGAATAGTTATTTAGGATAAGAAATAATTTCAGTAACAACTTCTCTATTCCTTGGACCATCAAATTCTGCAAACATAATCCCTTGCCAGGTTCCTAATTGCATTTTTCCTTTTTTTACTGGAACTGTGACAGAGCTGCCTAATAATGAGGATTTAACATGCGCAGGTGAGTTGCCTTCTGCATGCTTGTAATTCTTCCTGTCAAAAATTCCCAATGCTTTTAGAATATCATCTTTGACATCTGGATCTGCGTTTTCATTTATTGTTATTCCTGCAGTTGTATGCTTTACAAAAATATTAATCAGGCCGTTTTTGAGATTTTCTTTTTTTATTAATTTTTTAATTTTAGAGGTTATGTCAATAAGCTCTTCTTTTTTGTTTGTTTTAATTGAAATTGAATTGTCTTTCATTTTTTGCTTTTATTTTTCTTTTTTTGTTTGTTTTCTTTTGTAGTAATTATTATTTCATCATCTTGTATTAATACTGTATGTTCTGCCTGAGCAACCTTACATTTTGATTTTTCAATTAATTGAGGGAATTGATGCAGATTACCTTGCTGCTCTAACTGTCTTAGGGCTGTGAGTGCTTTTGTTCCAAATTTTCTGACAAGCCATCTGCTGCAAAAAGGAAGACTTCCATATTCTTCTATTATGTAAGTTAGGATTTCCCTTGCTGTTGGACTCCTCACATTCTTACTTTCTAGCATTAAATATATTCCAGATGGGTTACCCTCATTGACTTTTCCAGAGCCTGAAGTCCCTGAAGTTACAAAAGGCTCTATTGCATACAACCCGTTTGAGAGTTTTTGATTTTTCTTATCATTAACATTTGGAATTGTAATTCCTGCATGCAAATCATATTTATCTACCTCATGGCCTGTTAAATTAACTATTGGATGCACATTGTTTGAGATGCAGGTTCTTTGAATTTCCTTTCCTATTTCGTTTGTTGAAATGTCTTTTTTCACAATCTTTAGTGCATTTTCTAAACACTCTTCTGCACATCTAATTAGTTTTTGATTTTCAGAATTAGTTTCTAAGTCTAAACTAAAAGCAGTGTCTGCAATCCATCCATCTATCTGAACACCTAAATCAACCTTTAATAATCCATGAGCTGTAGTTTCATCATCATAACTAGGAGTGTAGTGAGCAGCAATTTCATTAATGCTTAGATTAGTGGGAAAGGCAGGTTCTCCACCTAATTCTTTAATTCTATTTTCTATTCTATCTGCAATATCTAGCAAAAGCATTCCAGGCTCAATAAAATTTTTAGATTCTTTCATTACCTTTGATGCTATTTTTCCTGCTTGAATAACTTTTGATTTAGAGGATTTGTCCATTTTTATTCTTATTATTTATCTTAATTAATTTATAAATTATATTAAATTTTTAAAAATCTCCCAGAGTTTTTTGCTTTCCATCTTTCATTATCTCTTTTATCTTTATATCAAATACCTGGAATATATTTTCAACTGCAGGAAGAATCTGCCTCTTTAAGTAGTATTCAATGTTGTACTTTCCTTTTTCTCCTGGAAGTTTTACTTTTTCACGAACAAGTCTAGCTTTTTTGCCTTTAGGTGGCTCAGAAATATAGTATTCAACAAGATTGCCTTGTGTTACTGGAATTTCTTGCTCTTTCATTTTCTTAGCTGCAACAACATGAGGAGGCAATGACTTGTAATCTTTAATTGACTTTTTCAACTGGGTTTTAATTATTAAGTCCTTGATACTTATTTCCCTGTTCTTTATCTTTTCCACTATTTTTTTTACATATTCCAATGCTCTTTTTTCATCACCATCTTTTAAAACTAGTCTTAAAACTTTATCTTGAACATTTCTTGACAATTGGCACCAGTCTCTTCTCACAGTCTCAAAGCCTCTTATTTTTAATTTTCCTTCTTTATCTATTAGAGCATATTTCTTTTTAGCACCTATTTTTCCTGCTCTTGTAGTTACCCACAAACCTCTCTTGTAAATTTTTTCTAATTCCAACTCCATGATTCCTGGAAGTTCTGAGTTTAAATCAGACAAGAGTTTTTTTATTTGTTTTTTGTTTTTCTCTTTAATTAAGAAAGAAATTGAATCTGTATCCCCATAAATAATCTTATGGTCTTTTTCCTCTATTTTTTTAATTGTGTCTTTGTTATATTTTCTTACAAATGCTAATATAGATGCAGAGGCTTCTAAAGAATAATATCTGGCTCCGAAAAATCCAACATATCCATGAACAGATGCAGACAAAACCTTGAAGGCATTGCTTCTTGCTCTTGTTATGACATTTGGGTCTTTTTTATACTGTGCTTTGAATTTTTTTCTTTTGTTAAAAATTTCTCTCATAAGCTCTGGAAAAAATCCCTGCTTTTTTGAAAAATAGAACTTTTGTTTTTTACCTTTAAGGGTTAATTCAGGGGATTCAATAGGGTTTTTTTCTTGCTTTTTATTTTTAAGAAGAGTTCCTTTTGATAGATTGTGAGTGATTATTATGCTTGTATGCATTGATGTAAAATCAAACATTGCTAGGTTTTCATATAGTCCTGGAGTAGGCTCATAAACAAATGCTCCTGTTACTCCTCCACTAGATCTTCTTTCTCTTATGTCATTATAAGTAGGTCTTTTCTCAGGGATTTCATTGAATTTCTTGAGGTTGTGAAGAATATAATTTTCAACGTATTTTGAAAGCCCTGCTCTAGAAACATCAAAAACAGGCTCTTGAATTGTTTTAGAAAATTCCAGCAAGTCTGGCCAGAATTTATTGAACAATTGAATCACTAGTTTAGAATCCTGCAGATTGTATTCATAGTATTTTTGCCATCCTTCATAATCTAATTTTGAAGAATGCTGGTGCTCAAAAGGATTTTTTTCCTCACCTAAGAATTCCTTTGCAACATCATCTAAACTAAGAGTCTCTGATTTCATGTATTGAGCATAAGCTGTTTTTATGAATTTTATTAAGTCTAGATGAACTATGCCTTTTATTTTTCCAGACATGTTTCTTCCTCTTGAAAATCTTGGCCTGCTTTCATCTAATCCAAGAGCAAGATCCACATTGAATTTTTCAGCTCTTGCCCTTAAGTAAGGCAAGTCAAAGCCGTCTGAGAAGTATCCTGTTAAAAAATCCGGAGATATTTCTCTCACATATTCTACAAACTTTTCCAATAGGGCTGCCTCATCTTCAACATATTCTACATAGGGAAGTTTTGATATTTTTTCATTGTCTTTTTTGTATGTGATAACTTTTTGAAATCCATTATTGTCTACTAAAGAAACCATTATTATTTCTCCATCACCTATTTCCAACTCATCACTTTCAATATCATATGCTAGAACTTTTGGAGTGAAATCTTTTTGCGCTTTTGTCTTTTTTTTAGATTTAACAGGTTTGATAGAGTCAGCTTTTATACATTTGTCTACATCAAGAGACATTCCTATTCCTCCAAGCTCTTTTGAATTATCTAAGGATTTTCCTGAAATCTCATGCCATTTCAATGGAGTCAAATCCTTTTCAATGATGTAATGACTCACATATCCAAGGTCATAACCTCTTCTTTTTTTTATTTCTTTCATTCCAAGCTCATCAGCAACATCATGCAAATCTTTATAATTCGTAGCATAAATTTTAAGAGCCTTTACTTTTTTTCCTAAAAAGTTCTTTTCTTTTAATTCAACTTTTTCAACTTTTGTCTGCCTTCCTTTGGTGTCTAGTTGTATTTCTGATATTTTTTTGATTAATTTTTTAATTTTCTTATCAGAAACATTATCCCTTAAAATTGCCCATAAAAAAACATCGCATTCATCTACAATACAGATTCTCTCTCCTTTTGAGCTTCTTCCGATTATTTTTGCATAATTTCTGCCATTGCAGTCAAAATAATCATAGTCTATTGGAATAAAGTCTGTTTTTGTATTTTTCATTTGTTATTTTAATTATTTTTTGTTAATATTTTTTTGATATTAAAAATAAGAATTTGTGTTATTTAAACCTAGTCCTGTTTTATAATAAATCTTGTATATTTAGATAAGTTAAGGAGAATAAGGGCATGATCCTGCATACAAATAATTTCATATTACATATTTTAAATAATTTCCAAGCCAATCAATAGCATAATAGTAAACTTTATATATCACTCCCAAGTAGTAATAATATGAGACATATAGATGATAAAAAAGATGAAAACATTTTAAGAGCAAGAAAGTATCTAAAGACACTTAAAGAGAGAGGTATCTCATCTCATAGAGATATTCGTAATTCAGAGAAAATTAGCTCAGAAGAGTTAAAGGATATTGTTTCTGGGTATTCAACTTTATTTTATTCTAATGAAATATCTCCAGATAACTTGGATGAAGATAGAGCTTATAGGATGGCAGAGGATTTATATATTGAATGCGAAAAAGTACATGAAAAAAACACAAGAGAGGAATTTGATATTGCTGTGAAAATTGCAAGATTAGAAACTGCTTCTGGAGATGCAGAGAGAAGAGGGCTTATTGATTATATTAATACAAAAATGATGGAATATAATATTCCTGATGATTCTGATATTAAGGATAAGTATAATAAAGCTTTGGAGCGATTTTCAGGTTCAGTTAATGAAGGACAACAAGAAGAGGAAACAATGATAGAAAGAGAAGCAAGAAGAGAAAGACAAGAGCAAGAAAAAAGGAATTATGATGAAAAGTATAAAATAGCTAAGCAAAATGCTTCTGAAAAAGGAGAATTCTGGCCTGAATTAGTGGATTATGTTTATTCGAGACTAGAGCAGGGATCTTTAGAATGGAGCTTAAGTATTGGGTTTCCTGACAAGGTTGATAATGGATACAAAACAAAGATAAATTATATCTTTTTGAATAAAAATTTTAAGGATGAACTTTTTGAAGAAAATGACAGAGAAACTACCCCTGGGTTAATAAGATCAGTTAGAGAAAATGCAGCTGAGACAGGAAGAGAGAATTTAGAGAGTGTTCTTGGAACAGATGTTTTGCCTAATGTCATTCTTTTTCATTAATTTTTTTACAATTTCATATCCTAAATGGGATTAAGAGTGTTAAGGAATAATTATTTATACAGACATTTCTATTCTAATTTATGGGACTTAACATAAAGGAGATTATTCCTAGAAAGGAAATTGAACTTAAGGATTTAAAGGGCAAGACCATTTGTGTAGATGCATTTAATATTCTTTATCAATTTTTGTCAAGCATTAGGCAGAGAGATGGGACACCTTTAATGGATTCTAAACAACGAGTTACAAGTCATTTGTCAGGGATATTATACAGGAATGTGGCTATGCTTTCTGAAGGTATAAGGTTAGTTTATGTCTTTGATGGAAAACCTCCTGAATTAAAATCAAAGACTGCAGCAAAAAGAAGAGCAGGACGAAAGAGTGCAAAAGAAAAGTATGATAAAGCTAAGCAAAACGAGAATATTGCAGCTATGAAAAGATACAGTAGCCAGCTTTTAAGATTAGATGATGAAATGATTAAAGAGAGTAAGGAGCTTTTAGAGGCTTTAGGGATTATGATTGTTCAGGCACCTTCAGAGGGAGAAGCAGAGGCTGCTCATCTTTGCAAGAAAAAAGAGGTTTTTGCAGCAGCTTCTCAGGATTATGACAGCTTGCTTTTCGGAGCTCCAAAACTTGTTAGGAATTTAACTCTTGCAAGAAAGAGAAAAACCTATCATGGATATGTTGAGGTTAAGCCAGAGCTGATTGAGCTTGAAAAAGTACTTAATAGGCTTGAGATTAATTTAAATCAATTAATCTGTCTTGGAATTTTAGTTGGAACAGATTACAATCCAAAAGGAATTCCAGGAATTGGACAAAAAACAGCCCTGAAGTTAGTGCAGGGCTATAAAAAGCCAGTTTTAATTTTCAAGCAAGTTGAAGATAAAATAAAGGCTCTTCCAGAAGAGCAAAAGTTTGATTGGAAAGAAATATTTGAGTTGTTTCATAAACATCTTGTTAAAGATGTAGACAAAATTAAGTTTCCAAAAATCAATGAGGATAAGATAAGAGAGATACTTGTTGAAAGACACGAGTTTTCAGAGAAAAGAGTTGAAAAGCAGATTAAGAGGTTGAATAAAATCAAAGAAGCTAAAAAACAGACAACCTTGTTTTGATTCTATAAAAATATGATATTTCACAAAAACTTTCGAAAGAAGCGAATAACATTTTTTTAGCTAGATAGTATTCTCTGCAATTTTGCAACTTCAGGATCAAAATAGCTATCCATTGCGTTTTGATGTTGTTTCTTTTTTTCTTCAAATTTGTTGTAAGCTTCTTCTAGACCTTCTGCTTCTGCTTCTCTCATACTTATTTCTATACTTTCTCTTATTCTGTCTAAACCGGGTTTATATCTTTCTGCATAATCTAATGGGGTTTTATAGTTTCTTCTTCCGATTTCTTTAGAAAAGAAATCCTCTAAGGTAATATCTGTTCCTGAAATTAATTTTTTAACCTTTTTTATATCTTCTCCCATTAATCTTAGATTGCCTGCAATATTTTTTATGTCTCCTTTTTTGTAGGCATTTCCTGCTCCTTGAGCATGTGAAGCGTATTCAGCTTTTATAGAACCCAACTCCTCTCTTATTTTTTGCCATTCAGCTTCTTTTTCCTGTTTAAGTTCCTCTAAATTAGATAGAAGCTTTTCCGCATAATCTTTCACATATTTTTTTTCTCCTGCAAGTTTTAGGTTTGTAAGAGGTTGTTTAATTTTAGCATATTCTTTATTGAATTTTTTCCTGCTTTTTATTGATCCAAGTTCTGAAAATTTTGGATCGTAGAACTCTGAAAGTTCCCTTATCCTTTTAGTCTTTTCATCTCTGCCTTCTTCTAAGACCTTCTCATGCTCTTGAAGTTGTTTTTTGCTTTTTTTCTGCATTTTGTCAAAATCTTTTCTGTCTTGGTCATTAACTGAGGTTGTTTCTTTCTTCTTTCGGAAACCCAGTATACTTGGTTTCATGTAACTTGGAGGATTTTTTTTACCTTTTAATCTTCTTCTTACTCTTCTTGCCCCATATTTTGCCCATCTTTTTCCTTCTGAGCGCATGGCTGCTCCTGCTCCTTTTAGATGTTTTACAATATTAAATCCTAGAATATTTACAATTATTGAAATTATCAATAGTGAAAGGAAGAAGAATCCAATAAGAGAGAAGATAAACCAGTGGAATCCAAAGAATGCAATAGCAAAACTAGCTACAGTTAGTGTAAGGAAGAGTCCTGCAAAGTTACCTAGTTCTAAGAATGCTTTTGGACCCATTAGTGCCATTCCTAGGAAGACTGAGCCCATCACTATAAAATTAAACCAGTAGTAACCAAATACAAATGCCACTATTGCACAGGCTGCTGCTAAGACCCCCATTAATCCTTTTACTGTTTTTATTGGGAAGTTATCGTGTAAATATTTTATCTCTTCTAGTGTTTTTGTTTGTTTTAGTATCTTAGTGAAAGCTATTAGCAGGGCTAATCCTCCAACACCGTATGCAAGGTATGAATAAAGTCCTGAACCTAACACTTCAAAGT
>WJLC01000019.1 GCA_014728745.1 Candidatus Pacearchaeota archaeon | reverse complement strand
AGATGAATCAAGAAAATAAACTTTTGGGCCAAATTTTCCTTTTAATTTTTTTAAGAATTTATATTCCTGTAATATTCTGTCTGACTTATTAATTTTAATTCTAACCACATACTTGCCTTTATCTGTACTTAAAATAAAATTTTCATTATGGCATCCTTTACCAAGCAAATAAATTTTTTTAAACATGGCATTTAATTTTTCACATATTTGCTTCGCCTGTTTTTTTGATATCTTCATCTCAACTCTTCAATCCCTTTAATCTTATCAAGTTTCTTCTTAATCTTCAGAACATCTTTCTTAGATAAAACAGTTCTAAGTTCTGATTTCATTTTTCCAGTATAAGGCATTATTTTATTCTCAACATGATTTGCAAGTTTAGTTAATCCCAACTCTCTATAAAAAGGAACTAAAAATCTAAGCACAAAACCCCATCTTTTTTTCTTTTTAGCTTTCTTTTCCTTGCTCATCTTTTTTAGCCTTGCATAATCTTCAGGAAACATATCATCCAAGTTACTTAATTCATCTGAAAAAAGAACAAATAAAACCCCCATATCCTGTTTAATATAATTTAATCTCTTTTTATGAAAGTGTTCAAAATCTTTTAGATACATTTTCTTTTTAGGGTTCCATAGTCTTTCCCAAGACATTCCATCTACAATGAATGCAACTCTATGTCCAAAATTTCTCCATAAAGTTTCCATATGAACTTGGCAATCTTCAAATACATCATGAAGCAATCCTCCACAGATTTCCTCATAACCCCTACCCCATTTAGCTAACAAGTAACCTGCATAAGATGGGTGAGTAAAATAAGGGTGTTTAGTCCCATCTAAGAATTGCCCTTTATGCGCTTTTTGAGCAAATTTGTATGCTTTTACAATTATTTCATTCTCTTTTTTTGGTTTATTTTTTCTAAGATCTAGGATTTTTTTCAGAATGTTCATTTTTATAAAAAGAAGTCTTTTGTTTCATCAATCAAAAAATCTTCATGCAATTTTACTTTATGAATATCTTTAGCTTTTTTAAGAACATCTCGGCATTTGATAAAAGACCAATTATCTTCCTTCCCCCTATATTTTGGATTATTGCTATAAACTATTCCATTCACATTTGCCCAGACTGCAGAACTTGCACACATTGGACAAGGCTCAAATGTAGAATACAACCAATATCCTTTAAGATCACAAGTTTTAAGTTTTTTACAAGCCTTTCTAATAGCATCGACTTCTGAATGAGCAGTAGGATCAGTACACTTCTCAGGAGGATAAACTTTTCCTGAAGATATAGAGACTATTTCTCCCAGGCTATTAATTATTGCAGCAGTTATTGGTTTTTTAGGATTGATAAGTTTCCTCATTACTTTTTTATTGGGATGTTTCATTTCAGCCTCTTTTCCTTGCTCACTAAATGCAAGTAATCTTCAACTTTTAACCTTTCTGCTTTCAATGGTCTAACTGGTTCAAAAGAGACCCACTGAGCAGAACCCTTTGGTTTATCAGTAAATGTTTCTGAAGGTAAAGTATAGAGATAAATATATTTTGCTTTTGGCCATCCATCATAGATTTGGGCTTTTTTGAATCTCTTAGAAAAAGTATCTAAACCAGCATAGAGAACACCTTTTGTAGATAGGATTGCCATAGCAATAGCAGCTTTCTTCAAACTACTTGCATAAACTCCCTTGTGGGTGCTAGATTTATTTTTCTCCAGATCTTCTGCCTTTTTTGGTTTCAATATAGTGCCCTTTAATTTAAACGGGCTCCCATGGTAAAGCAATTTAGGTTTTTTCATCTCAGCCTCTTTTTTAAAGAGATATAACCTTCATCTTTAAATTTTAATTTTTTATAGATATCCAATGCTTTAGCTTTTTTCTTAGCAGATAAAGCCAAAGTTTTAACTTTTCTTTTCTTAAATTCCTTAATAATAAAGTTCAATAATCCTTTTCCTATTCCCTTCCCCTGATATTTTGAATCTACAACTATCTCATTTATATGTCCTCTTAATCCATCATACCATGAATAGATATTTCCTTGGATAAAACCAACAATCTCATTGTTTTCAACTGCAACAAAAAAATACTCTGACTTGCCTCCCACATATTTCTGAGCAGCTTTTTTAGGCCATTTTTCATTATAAGGTGGTTTTGCATATTCCTTTCTGAATAAGCCTACAACCTCTTTCACATCTTTTTTTGTAGCTTTTCGTATTTTCATCTCAGCCTCTTCATATTTCAAACTCCATCACAATAGGATAATGATCTGATGCTATTTCAGCCTCTTTGCCTCTAATAACCTTAGCATCCTTTGTTTTTATTTTCTTTGAAGTGAAAAAATAATCTATTCTTATGGGGCTTTCTTTGTTTTTATCTAAAACATCTGTAGGAACAGTAAAACTGCCATCAAATTTCTTCATTACATCATTTAATCCCTGTTTTCTAAGCCATTGAACTAATTTCATGTCAAGCATAGAATCAATAACTTCTTGTTTAAAATCATCACCCCTCGCTTTTATAAGAATCTTTTTGAATTTCTTTACATCATAAACGTCTTCCTCAGATAAGGCATTAAAATCTCCTGTTAGAATGTATCTTGTTTTCTTTTCATTTATTATTGGTTTCAAATATTTAATAACCTCTTTTTCTCTTAATTTTGGAGATGGATGTATAATGT
>WJLC01000018.1 GCA_014728745.1 Candidatus Pacearchaeota archaeon | reverse complement strand
TATTAGGATTAATTTCTCTTGAAAAAGTATGATAAATTTTGGAGTTTACCCGCGCATTTTTATAATGTTCCTTAACTTGCCCAGTATTTTCTATAATTGTTGGAGATTTCTCTAAGTAAACAAATTGCCTTTCATCTGGGATATCCAAATCAAATAAATTCTTTATCTTTTGTTTTGCCATATAATATCCTACTTTATCCTACTTTTAAATCTTTCTATATGGTGTATCTTTGAAGTAGTAACATTACTGGCTGTTGCAGTTTTTAAAAAATTATTAGCATTTTTAAATAATGTTTGGATAATAAATATATGATAAAAGAGGTAAACAAATTCATTGAAACTTATTGGAAAAAACACATTGATTCTAAATTTGTATACCGTGCAATGCCAGTTGTCTTTCTTAAAGATGTAAGGAAAAATGGGTTAAACCCTAGAAAAAATCCTTTCTCAAAACATAAAAAAGATATTAATAAAGCAATTAAAATACTTGAAAAATTGCATAAAAACGGATTTAAAGCTCCAAGAAAAATTGCTCCTGGAAAGATTTTTGATGTCCCAAAGATATTAAAAGTTATTGAAAGAGACCTCAAAAATAAAAGAATAGATTTCACTTCAAATTTAAGCAATGCTAAATTTTATGCAAAAATCAAAGGAGGGGCAATAGTTGCATCAGTAAAACATTTAACATCATCAATAATAAAAAATAAAAACTTTTTAGAAAAGCTTTCAAAATCAGAGCAAAAGACAATATTAAAATTAAATTCTTGGTCTAAAAAAATGTCTGATCAAAAATCCCTTATAATCAGAGCAAAATTATCTTCACCTGCATTCAAGGATAGCATCTTTCAATTTAAAGGTTCTCAAGATAAAGAATCTGCCTTGCCTGTTGGCCCATTAAAATATTTTAAATCAAATCTTAAAAAGAGAATAAAAAAGCAAGATAAGAATATTACAATTAAAGATATTAAAAAATATCTTAAAAAATATAAACCTTTTATTATAAAAGACAAACAATTCTTTTTGCAAATGAAAAGAAAGTTAAATCCTAAAGAAATAACCGTAATCAAGGAATAATTTAGAAATAAAACTTATTCAAAAACTATATAAATAATTTTTTACTACTTAAATTAATAAAAAAGGTGCATCATGGCTAAAAAAGGCAATTATACTATAAATCCTCTTTATCAGGGAGGATATTCTACTTTAGATCCTAATAAATATTCTAGTTATGGGGATTTGTTTACTGGGTATCATGTTCCAGCAGGAGCTATAGGAGCTCCTACAAGTGCTCAGACAGCAAATCAAATTCAGCAAGCAAATAATTTGATGAATCAGGGAATAATTCCTATTGAGGTTGGGGCAATAAAACCAGAGGTTTTTGATCAGATTCCTAAACAGCATTTTAAGGAAATAAATAGAATGGCTAAATTAACTGGCTCAGATATTTCAGTGCATTCTCCAATCATAGAAGCCTCAGGAATTGGTGAACAAGGATATGATGAAGGGCAGAGAAAGCAAGCAGAGCAGCAGCTAATGGATGTTGTTGAGAGAACTGCACCAATGAATGAAAAAGGTGGAATGAGAATAACAATTCATGGAGCAGGTTCAATTCCAGGAACAGATTACACAATGCAAGAAGGCAAAAAGAAAGAAGAAAGATTAGTTGTTGTTAACAGAGACACAGGAAAAATAACTACTGCCTTGAAAGAAGAGGAAAAATACTATCCATATCAAAAAGAGCCAGATGTTCTTTCTCCAAGAAGTGAATTAGAAACATTAAACAGAAGTGAATGGAAGAATGAAATTTCTCAGCTTTCTCATTATAAAGAAAATGCAGACAGGATAATTCAATCACATAAAGATGTTCTTTCTCCAGAAATGTTAAAAAGAGTCTATGAAAATCCAGAAGAGACAATTCATATGCTTAAGCCAGACCAGATTGATGCGTATAATAATCTTTTTCATGCAGAGCAGTATCTTAGAGACTTACAAATGAAAATAAACAACATGTACCATAAGGCTTACAAAATGGCTAAAATAGATAACAACGAATCTGCCATTAAAAAATTAGACAAGGCAAGAGAAAAATATATGAAAATGTTAAAGGAAGGCCCTCCTGTTGTTGGAGCTTCTCAGGCAACCCAATCAATGTTAAATACTCTTGCAAGTAAAGAGATTCAGCCAAATCTTTATCAGCCAATAGAAGATTATGCAACTGAAAAATCCGCAAATACTTTTTCCAATGTTGCTTTGAATAGTTACAAGAAATACAAGGACAAAGCACCTGTAATAAGCATTGAAAATATGTTTCCAGGAATGGCTTTTTCTTATGGTAAAGAACTTAAAGATTTGATACAAGAATCCAAAAACCAGTTTGTTGACAAGGCAGTATCTCAAGGAGTAATGTCTGAATCAAAAGCAAAGAGCCAGGCAGATAAATTGATTGGGGCAACTCTTGACGTAGGGCATTTAAATATTGCAAAGAAAAAAGGATTCAAAGACAAGGATTTAGTAAAGGAAATGGCAGAGATTGCAAAACATGTAAAGCATGTTCATGTTACAGATAATTTTGGTTATAGTGATTCACATCTTCCTCCTGGAATGGGAAATGTTCCTGTAAAAGAGATTATGGAAAAGCTGGAAAAAGAAGGCAAGGGAGATGTAACTAAAGTATTAGAAACAGCAGGATGGTTTCAGCATTTTAAAACTTCTCCTCTTCCATACAATTTAGAAGCATTAGGAGCAAATATGTTTGCAACAGGGCAAGAGCCTTATTGGAATCAAAAACAAGGGCTTTCTCAAGGTTATTCAGGGGGGTTTGGAATGATGCTCCCTCAAGTTAATTATAATACTTTTGGCGCAGGCTTTGCGCAATTGCCTTCAGAATTAGGAGGCAGTGTTCAAGGAGGAAAAGGAAGTCGTATGAGTGGAAAACCAATGCAATAAAGTAACCTTTCACAGGTAACAAATTAATTAAATTTAAAAACTAAAAATCCCATACTAATATAGGTTAAAAAAGATGGCGAAGAAAAAGAAAAGTTCTAAGAAGAAAAAGAAGTCTAAGAAATCTAAATCAAAGAAGAAAAGTAAAAAAACTAAGTCTTCTAAAAAGTCTAAGAAAAAATCTTCTAAGAAATCAAAAAAATCTAAAAAAAGTGATAAAAAAATGAATGTTAAGCAAAAACTTGAAAAAATAAATAAAAAGGCTTTTAAGAAAGCTCAAGATAAAAATAAGAAAAATATTCCAACACTAAAGTTCAAAAAAGAGAAAGATATTGCAATGGACTTTGCTTTGAAAGTCTATAAAAAGTTTGAAAAATCAATCAAGTCAATAATTTTATTTGGCTCTACTGTTAAGCACTCTGCAGTTGCAGGCTCAGATATAGATTTGATAATTGTTATAGATGATGTTACAATTAAATGGACTCCTGAAATAATTGCATGGTATAGGGAAGAACTTGATAAAATTCTTAAGGCTAATCCTTATCAAAAAGACTTGCACATTAACACAATAAAATTAAGCACCTGGTGGGAAGACTTGATAAAAGGAGACCCAGTTGTAATTAATGTTTTAAGATATGGAGAAGCAATGATAGATTTAGCAGGTTTTTTCGAGCCTTTAAAATATCTACTTATTGATGGAAAAATAAAAAACACTCCTGAAGCTGTTTATAATTCTCTTCAAAGAGCTCCATTGCACTTGCAAAGAAGCAAAGCTGCAGAATTAAATGCTATTGAGGGACTTTACTGGGCAATGGTTGATAGTGCTCAAGCTGCCCTTATATCAGCAAATGTATCTCCTCCTAGCCCTGAACACATTCCTTCTGATTTAATGCAAGCTTTTGTAAGCAAAAAAATGCTTAAGAAAAGATATGTAGAATGGTTTAGAGATTTGTTAATACTTCACAAAAAAATAGCTCACGGAGAAATTAAAGAGCTTCGTGGAGTTGTAATAGATGATTGGCAAGAAAGAACTGATGAATTTATAAGAGTAATGGCTCAAATAGTTCAAAAAGTTGTAGAATAAAAAGAAAAATCTCTTTATTTTAATTATTAAGGCCTTTTAACATTTCTTCAAATCTTTCCCTTTCTTCTGAAGAAAGGTTTTCAATTAAACCTTCAATTCCGCCTTGCTTTTTAGCCTTATGAATTTTATCTTCTTGTTCAATCATCCAACTGTAAGTTTCAGACATTTTTTGAAACACAAAAGGTCTTTGATATAATCCAATCATTTCCTTTTGTTCATCTTCTTCTAAGTCTGAAATGTATTCATTTTCTCTTCCTTCATAAACATCTTTTAAAGAATCGCTTCTTATTCCAAGAACATCTCTAATTTGTAAATCTTTGATTGAGTCAGCAATTATATTTGTGCATTTTGATCTTAAAGCATCATTAATGCCGTAAGGTTTCTCTGTCTGAATCATTGATTTAAGCCCTGATTTTTCATAAGCTTCTTGGCTCGGACTTTTATCAGCGGCATAGGCCATAAGATATTTTAGAGAGTCTCCAAAACCATTAGGGTTTGTTGCATTTGCAATTCCATAAGCTCCTATTCCAGATAAGAATCTATCATTAAGATTCATTAAAGAACCTTCTCTAGCTAGTTCTTTTTTTCTTTCAGGGCTTATTTCCTCTTCTGTATTAGTATTTGTCATGTTAAATTAGAGGACTTTTACTTTATAAATCTTTCCTTTATGTTGTATCTATATGGTAGTAACATTTACAGAATAAGAATATCTTTGATTATCTTTTCTTTTTCTTAGATTTTTCATGACCTTCAATAATCTTGACCTTACAAGGCAGTTTAGGCCTGACCTGCTTCAAAAGCTTTCTCACTATAGATACAGCTTTTGGTGTTTCTAAATAAAGTCTGAATATGTCTGAACCAGGCTTTACAATAGCTGACTTTCCAGAGGATTTTCCAAAGGCCAACTGCATTCCAGTCTGCATTCTGTCTGCTCCTGCTCCAGTAAGCATTTTGTTTTCTCTTTGAATATGATGAGGAAAAATAACAACTTCAAAAAAATAACTTCCGACTAGCTTTTTTTTCTTTTCTATTTGCTTATTTATGTACTGTCTGCATGCTTCTAATGCACTGTCTCTTATCTGGCATTTTTCAGTTGAAACAAGGGTTAATTTATGCTTAAGTTTGTTTTTATCACCATTTCCCATTGAAAATTTGTCTATTTTCTGAGGAGGAACTGTCTTTATGTATGATTTCCCTTTTTTCTTACTAATTCTTGTATACGGGGTTACTTTTCTTTTTGAATACGCTGAAGCTTTTCTTGGCATTTTAATTAATTATTATTTTACCTCCACTTTTGTAGCAACTGCTTGTCCAGGAAGCCCTTTTTCAAAAATAGCCCTAACAACTCCTTTGTTTCCATGAGCAGATGAAATCTTGCCCTTAATCACCTTGCCAGCTGGAGAAATCCACTCAACTTTCTTTCCCACAAGCTCAGAGGCTTTTTTTCTATCCTTAACACCCTCTATTTCTATAAGAAAGTGCCTTTTATGGTAAACTTTTCTTCCTCTTCTGAACTGAACAATTTTTGCATTCATTTTGTTTATTTTATTTTTCTATTATTTAATAAATTTTAATTGCCTATAATTAGTATCAATAAAATTAGTTTAAAAAGCTTGCTAATTATGGTTGTTTAGAGATTTATTAACAAGTTATTTCTCTTTTTCCTTATTCTTTTCCTTATCCTTCTCTTTTTTCCTTTTTTTCTTACTCACCTTTTTATGGTTTTTCTTCAAGATAACATGGTCTCCTATTTCCTTTATATCAGAGTAATCAATCATATATCTTCCATCTAAAAGCTTTTTACCAGTTATTTCAAATTCCTTTACCTTTTTGTTTTCAATTATAATCTCTTTCACCTTTCCCATAAGTTCCCCCCCTTCTGACAAAACCTTTAACCCTTTGAATTTATGAGGTGGGACTTTTTTTAAGAATACAGCATCTATTCCAAAATTTTTAACATAATTTATTCCTATGTATAAATCAGGCTTCATAAAGCCCATGTCAATTGTTATTCCTACTAATTTTTTATTTTTTTTATCAAGGTGAATTTTAGTTACAACTCCAAGACTAGAGCCATCAGGATCAATAGCTTCTTTTCCTAGAATTTCATCACATGTTATTATGTTTTTATTTGTTCTTTTTTTAGCCATTTTATTTGCTTTTCTTTTTAGAGCCTTTCTTTTTAGATTTTTTTGATTTCTTTTTCTTGCTCCCTTGGGTTATTTTATCAAGAGGCTTTTTTAAGACAATTGTTTTTTTAGCTACATCAATTTCTTTTTTTGGTATTTCAAAAGCTCTTCTATAAACAGATTTTTTAACAAGTATAGCAGAATAATTATTTGTTTTGCTCTTTCTCTTCAAACCTGAAACCTTTCCGATTCTCTTGCCATGAGAATCATAAACCTGTCTGCTTATGAGGCTTGTAACTGGTTCAATTTTAAGTATCATGCCTTTTTTTGATTCTCCACCTAAAAATTCCTTTCCAATAAAAACTCTTCTTTTTCCTTTAACAAGAACACCTGCAAAGCAATCCTTTTTCAACACAATATCATAGATC
>WJLC01000017.1 GCA_014728745.1 Candidatus Pacearchaeota archaeon | reverse complement strand
ATGACACAACAAAAATTGGAAATTTTTGAGCATAATTTTAACAAGAAGGAGGGGAATTAAAATTATATACACAAATTCAGACGGAGGTGCAAGAGGTAATCCAGGTCCAGGTGCTGTGGGAGTAGTAGTCAGAAAAGATGGGGAGATTCTTACTAAACATAGTGAATATCTTGGTTCAATGGTTACAAACAACCAAGCAGAATACGAGGCATTGATTAAGGCTCTTGAACTTGCTTTGAAATTTGGAAAAGAAGTTACATGTATACTTGATTCTGAGCTTGTTGTTAAGCAAATGCTCGGAGAATACAAGGTAAAGAACAAAAAACTAATGGAATTATTCTTAAAAGCTCAAAAAATCCAGGACAAATTTGATAAGGTGAGATATTTGCATACTAGAAGAGAGGATAAGTTTCAATCAATGGCTGATGAGCTTGTGAATTATGAATTAGACAAAAGAGGATTTAGGAAATATTATAAAAGATAAAAATTAAGTTATATTAAGAGGTTAAAAGACTAAAGAGTATTATAAGATGGGACGTGAAGAACAAATAATAAAAGAGAGGATGAAAAAGATACAGGGATTAAGAGATAAAGGTATAAATCCTTATCCTCATGAATTTGACAAAAAGCATAACATTAAGAAATGTCTTAAATCAAAAGGCAAGAAAGTGAAAACAGCAGGAAGACTCATGACTAAAAGAGACTTGGGAAAGATTGCTTTTTGTGATTTGCAAGATGAGACAGGTAAGATGCAAATAGTCTTTCAAAAAGACAAGACTTCTGAGGATGTTAGAAAAAAGTTCAAGGACTTTGTTGATGTTGGAGATTTTGTTGGGGTTGAAGGAAAGGTTTTCAAAACAAAAACAAATGAAATTTCTATTTTAGTAGACAAAATGAAAATTCTAACAAAGACTATTCTTCCTTTGCCAGAAAAATGGCATGGTTTGCAAGATAAAGAAGAGAGATATAGGAAAAGGTATTTAGATTTAATTATGAACCCTGAGGTTAGAGATGTTTTTGAAAAGAGAAGTCAGATACTTAGTGCCATAAGGGAATTTTTGAATAAAAAAGATTTTTTAGAGGTTGAAACACCTTATCTGCAAACAGTTTATGGGGGTGCAGCTGCAAAGCCTTTTGAAACTCATTTAAACTCATTAGATATTGATTTATTTTTAGCAATCTCTCCTGAACTTTACTTAAAGAGGCTTATTGTAGGAGGTTATGAAAAGGTTTACACTATTGCCAGGAATTTTAGAAATGAAGGTATTGACAAATGGCACAATCCTGAATTTACTATGATGGAAATATATCAAGCATATGCAGATTACAATGACATGATGGAGCTTTTTGAAAGTATTTATGAATATGTAATTAAAAAAGTCAATGGCTCTACAAAAGTCAAATTTGGTAAAAAGGCTCTTGATTTCAAAAAGCCATGGAAAAGAATGACAATGGCAGAGGCAATAAAAAAATATGCTAAAATAGATATTAAAAAAATGAGTGAAAAAGAATTACTGAAATTTGTTAAGAAAAACAAAGTGGATTACAAAGAAGAAACTTGGGGATGGCTTGTGCAGGCTATTTTTGAGCACTTTTGCGAAGATAAAATTGAACAGCCCACATTTATTTTAGACCATCCATTGGAAACAACCCCTTTGTGCAAAAGCCACAGGACAGAACAAGATAAAAAATTCTGCCAGCTTATTGAAAGATTTGAACCCTTTTGCATGGGTGCAGAGTTAGGAAATGCTTATACTGAATTAAATGATCCTGTTTTGCAGAGAAAACTTCTTGAGGCTCAACAAAAAATGCTTAAAAAAGGAGATGAAGAAGCTAATCCTTATGATGAGGATTTTGTTAATGCAATTGAAACAGGACTTCCTCCAACAGGAGGGTTAGGATTAGGAATAGATAGAATGGTTATGCTTTTAACAGGTCAGGAATCAATAAGAGATGTAATATTATTTCCTTTTATGAAACCTGAAAAATAAAGAATAAGAAAGAGTTAAAAAATTAAAATTAAAGAGTATAAAATAAAATGGCAAATATAAGCGCTGTGTTTTTTGATATTTTTGGATTAATTGCATTTGTGGTTCTAATGTTCATTGGCGTAAAATTGCTAAAGAAAAAATCAATTCATCCCCTAATAAGTGGGGTAATTATTGCAATTGCTTCAGCAGGATTAATTATTGATGGGTTTTTGGTAATAAGAAAATATATTTTAGGAGGATAAATAAAAAATAAAATGGCTTTAATTGTTAAATCAAACATTAAGAAAGTTGTGAAAGAGCTTGATAAGGAAAATGCTGTCTCAAGTGTTGCCGAGGAAGTTGGCATGGCTTTAGAAAGAAGAGTTGAAGAATTGCTTGCTAAGGCAATTAAAAGGGCAAAAGAAAACAAAAGGCGTACTCTTCAAGCTAGAGATTTATAAACTGAAAAGGTTTGATAAATAAAAGCAAGAAGAAAGGTAGGAAAAAACATGCCAAAAAATAAAGCAAAAGGCTCAAAAAGAGAGAGGGAATTGTTCAAGAAATTTATTAAGAATAATTACAGGGCTGTGAGAGTTGCAGGAAGTGGGACAATGGAAAACGCTGAATGTGATTTAATTGCTGGTAAAGCTGGAAAAGGGAGAAAATACTGCATTGAGGTTAAGTCAAGTAAAAAACCAAGAAAGTATATTTCTAAGGAACAAATTGAGAAATTTATGGTTTTTGCTGCAATTTTTGGATTAAAGCCTGTTCTTGCTCTGAGATTTAATAGAGAGGGTTGGATTTTTATTCATCCTAAACATTTAAGGGATGCTGGAAAAAACTGGGTAATTACTTTAGAAAGGGCTAAGAAAAAAGGCAAAAAATTCGCACAGTTCTTTAAATAATTTTAATTTTAATCCTTAAGATATAATCGGTGAAGAGAGTACTAGCTCAAAATCTTTTTCTTGTGCCAAATTCTAAAAATGAAAACATATCAAATATGAAACATAAATTAATATATAATAATCCAAATTTAGAGAAATATGAAAAGTAAAACATTCTTAAGAGTGTTCTTTTTTATTATTCTTTTCTCTGTTATTTTTTTAGGAAACATTAATTTTGTTTATTGTAAGGAAATTCAGGTGGATTATCCTAATCCAATTAATTTAAGTGAAGAATTTTCTTTTAACTTAAGGCTTATTGATTTTGAGCAAGATGTTT
This sequence comes from Candidatus Pacearchaeota archaeon, assembly GCA_014728745.1. Taxonomy (GTDB): domain Archaea; phylum Nanobdellota; class Nanobdellia; order Pacearchaeales; family GW2011-AR1; genus WJLC01. The sequence continues at coordinate 6,878 of WJLC01000017.1, read as the reverse complement.
ATGATGTAAAAATAGATATTCTTGATAAAAACAATTCTGAAAGAATAGCAAAAATTCTTAATAATGGTGAATGGAAATCAACTTATTATTATATTCCAAAAGCAATTAATCTAAGTAATTCCAATGAAGATACTTTTTTCTTAAAGACAATTAGAGAATTCAAAAAAGCAAGAATTGAAATCAAAATAAGAGATTCCAAAGGCAAGGTGAACAATTTTTTTAATTACAATCTTGAAATGGATAATGAAACAGGCAATGGAGGGGGCGATGATGGAGGAGGAGATGATGGGGGAGAGGATGAAGAGGACTACAACAATGACAAAGAAAATGAGAGCGAAAATGATTCTAATGAGTATGATAATGATGAATCAGCACAAACAGACAGTGTTTATTACAAAATACCTTCTTCAAATTCTCTTGAAGAAAAGCAAAATCTTAGTAAAACACCATTGACAACAAACAAAATAACAGCTCCAGTGATTAAAATAAAAAGAGAGGATGAAAAAGAAGATGCAAAAAGTATAAAAACAGTTTCTGATTATGCTCTATATGGATTAGGGATTTTTTCAATATTAATAATCCTTTTAATGCTAATAAAATTCAAAATAAAGAATAAAAATGAGTTCAGATAAGAAAAAAATAAGGGCAATTTTCATGATGGAAGTTCTTGGAAAGCCTCCAGAACATTTGAAGAAAACACTAGAGAATATTTCTGAAAAATTAAATCAAGAAAAAGAAGTTGAAGTGAAAGAGAAAGAGATTCACGATGCTAAAGAGTTAGAAAAGAAAAAGGGATTTTACACTTGTTTTTCTGAAATTGAATTTGAGACAGATAGCATTGTTAGAGTTGTGGGTCTTATGTTCAAATACATGCCTGCTCATATTGAAATAATCTCTCCAGAAAAAATCTCTTTGAATAACAATGATTTCACAATGCTTTTCAATGAGCTTGCTAGAAGGCTTCATGCTTACGATGAAGTAACCAGAGTTGCTCAGGCTCAGAGAAATAAGCTTGCAAAAAAATTAAAAGAAGTTATGGGAAGTGAAGAAAGTGAAAATTCTAATAAAAAAGAGAAAAAGAGCGATAAAAAAAGCAGTAAAAAGAAAGAAGAAAATAGTAAAAAAAGCAAGTGATGTTCTTTAAATCCAATTAATTATATTCTCTTATTATTTCTTGTCTGTTTTCTTGCCTGCATTCTTAAAAGATTTTTTTCCTGAAGCTATTTTAAGCAAATCAACAGGCTTAGATGGCTTCTTATATTTCTTAAAAAAGAACCAAGCAACTGCAGCAATAATAACTAGGACAATCGCCCATCCAATAAGCTTTCCGTAAGAGCTTTGCCCAGGCTCAGAACAAGTTCCAATGCAACAGAATTGGTTTTTAGCGAAAATATACTCTCCATCACATTCCTCTTCTCCTACACAAACCTTGCCTCCTGCTTCTTCGCAGGTTTCATCTGTTGTTATATCTTGCTGTTGTTCTGTTTGTTTAGGTTCATATCCTTCCTCAATCTTTAAGGAGACCTTTATTGAATCTGAAACACCCTCTGCTGTGACAACATTCATCTTTCCAGAAAAAGATTGCTCTCCTCCAGACACTATCTTTAAATCAAAATTTGCATTATCTTCTGGCAAAATCTGTCCAAAAGTGTCCTCACTTAATTGAAAATAAGGCTTAAGAGACTCACTAAGTGAAACTTCTACATCACTTAATTTAGCTGTTCCTGTATTGTAAATATAAACTTTTTTTGTTAGGTTAGAATTAGTTGGCATAGTCAAATCTAATTCAGTAGGTGCTATATCAAAAGCTGTTATTTTTCCTTCTGACACTTCTTTCTCTGAGTCTACGAATATTGATAAAGGAATTGTATAATTCTGGTTTACGGATTTTAATTTTATATTTTTTATAGAGGATCTTACATCAGAGCCTAGTTCAAAATCAATTGTTTTTTCTCCAGGAAGAACACTTATAATATATTCTTCACCCTCTTCATATTCTTTTAATCCTCCTTCATTGCCTGACACTGTGCTTACTTGCAGTGATAAATCAATAGAATTATCCTTAAGATTATCAACAGTTATTGTGAAATCATCTTTTGTTGAGATAAAACCTTTATTTATTGAAAAGTCAGCGAATTCCTCAACAATTGTAAAATTTTTTGTCAGAGGCTCCTCAATCATCTCTCCTTGATGCCTGTATTTTATATCATCAATAACAACAGAATAATTGTCTGGTTTTTTTCCTATGAGTGATGCAAAAATGTAAAAGTCCTCTCCAATCTTTGCTACTTCATGGTCCATTCCTATTCTAACATGGCCTCTGAAAAACTCAATGATACCTTCTGCAGGAGTCTTAGTAAATTGACCTGATAATTTTGCTAAAAGTGCTTCTCCTTGTTTGTATTCAGATTTCATTTCAAATTCAACTGCTGAAACAAAAGAAACAGATAAAAGAAAAATAGAAAAAAATGCTAAAGATGTTAGCAGTAAATTTATCTGCTTTTTATTTTTATTATACTTATTAGATTTATTCAAATACCAATTCTTTTTCATAATCATTAAATAAAATTAGACTTAATAAAGTTTTATTTTTTCTTGGCCATGTCTTTTAATTTGCTTAAGGCCTTTTCTACTTCTTTGTTTTGTTCCTTGTGAGAAGACATTTGAATTGAGCCCTTTTTCTTCTGAGCCTGAGGAAAGACTCTTCTTACTGGAGGAGATCCTGGTCTTGGTCTTCCTGAAGCTCCAGGTCCTGGCCTACTTGGTCCTGGTCCTGGTCCAAATGGTCTTCCTGGTCCTCCAGGTCCTTTAGGACCTTTAGGTCCTTTTCCTTTTTTAAATTTAGAAAGTATTTTCTGCCACAATGGCTTTAATTTTTTTCTAAATACTATTCCAAGAATAGTAAGCAAGATTAAAATTATTAATAATATAATCCATCCCCATCCTCCTCCACCTTCTTGCTCTGTTGATTCAACACAGCAATAATCTCCTTCAAATTCGCATGCATAAAAAGCTTCTTCTTCTCCTTCATTGCATCCAAAGGCTCTGCAGGTTCCTCCATAGGATTCGCATTCTGCTTCTGGAGCAGGCACTTCGCAAGTTCCTCCTACACAGCATGTCTCTCCTGTTGCTGTATCAGAAGCATCCATAACAGTTCCTCCTACACAATTTTCATCAACCCCACAAATTTTACCTGTTTGCTCTTCACAAGGAAGAACAGGCTTCGGAGAGTCACAGCATTTCAAAACACCTGGACAAGCATAAGTATCTAGCAAGCTTCCAACACAATTAACCTCAGACATACAGTAATATCCAGAACCCTCACAGCTGCTTGAGCCTGTATCAATCTGCCTTGGAAAAATTGAAGCTAAAATAAATGCAGTGTTTCTTACATTTGACTGCCAGCATCCATTAGTTCCCTGGACCTGAGAATCCAACAACCAATCTTTGGAATTCTGCTTTTCTTGGGCATCACTTATTGAGTATAAGGCAAAAGCAGTGTCATAAAATTTATCCTTGTAAGTATCCCAATATTTATTATTAATTTGTCTTGAAAGCAATTCTGTCCTATAATCATTGCTTCCAGTTAATATGTATAAGAAAGATTCTGGTAGAAATTTTGAATTTTCCTCTGCCATTGTTGTTAAGTAAGGCAAGTAAGGTGTTGTGTCATGCCCTTCATAACCAAGAACAACTGCTGCCCAAAGAGTTCCTTCATAAGTGCATTCTCCATCTTCAAGAAAGCATGCTGAATTTACTTTCTCAGTAGTTCTTCCTCCTGCAGATGCAGAGTTTGTTGTATCTGAAATATGAATTACTGAAGATGCCTGTCTTTTGAAAAGCAGTGCAGTCAGAAAATCTTCATCACAGGAAACTTCAAATTCCCTGTCATAGCACCCAGGAGTTATTTTAAGCCAGTAATCATTATTTGAAAGTGTTAAGCAGTTGCCTGCTCCTTCGCTCAGAGTTTTATCTTCTTTTAGTTGAACATTGTGGGTAAGGCCATCGTATTTTATTGTGCAAGAGGTTTCTTCATCTGATTCTATTTGTAAGTACCAATCAACATCTTCTGGAGAACCTTGCTTGCTTAACAGCCATTGTTCAGCAGGATCTGTGTTGAAATTAGTTGATTTTCCTAATGCTAGAATTGCCTGGGCAGTTGTCTTTATGCTTGGATCTACACTTGTCCAGTATTCTTCTGAAACTGAGTCAGCAATTACCTCATCTTTGCATTCTCCAATTGCCAATAAAGTGAATAACTTTTCTTCTGGAGAAAGAGTAGCACATTTACCCGAAACCATTTGTTCAAGGCATGAATACGCATTATCTATTTTTTCCTGCATAGCTGCTGTTGCAGTTGCTGTTCCTGCATCTGTTGCTGTAGCCTGATCTGTTTCATTTTGCGCAGCGCCTAAAGCAATTGCGAAAACAAGTAGCACAGTAAATAATACTGCAGATAATATCCTCTTTTTCATATTCTTTTTAAAGAATTCTTCTTTTTAAATTTGTTGTTGGAACAAGACAAAATTATTTTTTAGAATTTTTATTGTTCTCTTGATTACTCTATTTTTTTGCCTTGTTTTTTGTTTTTGTTTTTGTTTTGAATGAAATTTCTTTTCACGACATAATTAACAGGATTTTTTATTGACTTGCACATATTATCTGGCTGACACACTCCAATTCCCTGGTAATATTCTTTACAATTAGGAGGCATAAAGGGTTTTTTCTTATAACTTGAGGTTAATTGGGCTTGAATGTATCCTTTTTTCAAAGGAGGCTTATTTTTTTCATTCCACTCATAGATTCTTTTTTCAACTTCTTCTAAAGGCAGGCCTATTGACCTAAATAAATTAATTAAAATAAAAACTGCTCTTTTCTTTCCATCACTTATTCCTCCGAGGATTTTTTTCACACATGGTGGGAATTGCTGTTCCTGAATATTATCCAAAGAAATAGGCTTAAAATCTGCATACTTGCTTTTTATTTTCTTATCATTTTTATTTCCTGTTTTGATTTCGTTTTCTCTATGCCAGTCAAGGGCTTGCATTAGCAATTCAGAGGCTTCACCTTCTTTACAATCAGGCATGAATTTTCTTACCTTAGCTTTTAATGGGTCTGCGTCTTTTAGCTGAAAACTATCCAGTTCTTGCTTTGTTAAGACAACACTTGCAAGGGCTGTTTTCTCATGAAGAGAATATGGCATTCTGAAAAGATGCCTTGAAGAAACAAGAACAAGGTCAGGCATCACTTCTTGTGGAGCTGTAAAATCCTTAACATACTTGCTAGGCTTTTCAAGATTGCTTATTCTTTCAATCAACTGGTTTTTTATCTTCTCATTAATATACTTAGTAACTATTCTTGGATACTCTGGAAATTTTTTTGAAGTATCCACACCATTTATTACTTTTGGGAAAGCTTTCCAAGGCACAATTAAATGAAAGCCCTTACTCCCTGAAAATTTAACCCCAATATTTTTTATTCCATGAAATTCTAAGATCTTAATTATTAATTGAGCCATTATCTTACTATAATCAATATACTTGCTGTCTATATCCATAAGCAGATCCCACCCAATTCTTATTTCATCTAATTCCTCTCCAGACATTCCCGTTTCCACTGCTAAGGGGTCTTCCCACAGTTCTTCTGAGCAATGAAAAGAAGTGGCTCCTTTTTTCACCATTTCAAAAACATCTCCAGGATATTGAAAACAATCAGGCCTTTTTCCAAATCCTTGAAAATACCTAGGAGAAATCTCTCTGTTCTTTGAAAACTCAAACATTTCTTTTTGAACATCTGGTCTAGAATAATACATGTTAGTTATTTTACGTATTCTCTTTTCTTGAAAATCAGAATAATCTGCCATTGAAAGAAAATGTTATGAGAGTTTAAATTGTTTATTATATAATAGCAAGTATATGAGTAAATTAGAGTTTTTTAGAAATAAAATTGTTTTAAGATTAAAAGAGTTGTTTTTGGCCAAAACTCGCATAGAATATAACAATCTTTAAAAGAGGATTAATATTATTATTCGTAATAAAAAATGCTAGTCAAATTAGAAAATCCAAAAACTCTTGCTAATGCAATAGGAATTATATCTGAATTAGTTGTAGAGGTTAGGATTAAGTTCAATGAGGAGGGGATGAACATTGTGGCTATAGACCCTGCTAATGTGGCAATGGTTGAATTCAAACTTCCTAGGACATCTTTTTCTCAATTTGATATTGATGATAAAGAGGTGCTTGGAGTAAACCTTGATAATTTAAAGAGAATATTAAAAAGAGCTGGAAGCAAAAGCACTCTTATCTTAGAAACTCAGGAAAATGTATTGAAAATCCAAATCCAGGATAGAGTGAAAAGAAGCTTTAGCTTAAGTTTAATTGATGTTACTAGTGAGGATAAAGAAATGCCTTCCTTAGATTTTAAATCAAAAATAAAATTAAACTCAGTAGACTTCATTGCCTCTGTTGAGGATTGCTCTGTTGTTGCTGATGCATGCTCTTTTATTGTTGAAGAAGGGGGGAAGTTTGTGATTCATGCAAAAGGATTGAATTCTGCAAAAGCAGAATTTTCAGGAGATGAAGCAGAAATTAATGCAGAACCTTGTAAAAGCAGATACAGTCTTGAATACTTACAAAAATTCCTAAAAGGAGCTAAGCTAACTGACAAGACATTCTTAAAATTCTCAGCAGATCATCCATTAAGGGTAGAGTTTGCAAATGAGTTCATGAAATTGAATTTTGTTCTTGCCCCTAGAGTTGAGACCGAAGATTAGTGATTTGCTAAAGAAGGTATAAATGAGAATTACTACTTTGAGTAGAAGATTAGTGATTTTCTAAAAAAAGAAATATTAATTCTAATCACTTGTCTGAGTAGAAGAT
>WJLC01000016.1 GCA_014728745.1 Candidatus Pacearchaeota archaeon | reverse complement strand
TAATTCTTGGTTATTTTTTAATGGCCATGATGGTTTATTTTTTCTTTAAGATTGTATGGATTTACATTTTCAGTCCTGAATTTGTAAGAAATGTTAAAATTCCGCCTATAATGCCTCTTGTTCCTTATCTGCCAAGTGTATTTAAATTGGATTTTCTTCCTCCTTTTTACTTTATTTACTGGATTATAATTCTTGCAGTTGTTGCAATCCCTCATGAATTTGCTCATGGAATCTATGCAGCTTACAATAAAGTAAGAATAAAAACAACAGGATTTGCTTTTCTTCCTTATTTCTTCCCTGTGTTCTTAGCAGCATTTGTAGAATTAGATGAAAAAGAATTATCTAAAAAGAGCAATTTTGGTCAGCTTGCAACATTATCAGCTGGAACATTTGCTAATGTTCTCACAGCAATATTTTTCTTTATTGTATTATGGGTGTTTTTTTCAGCAGCATATGTGCCTAGTGGAGCAGTGTTTGACACTTATCCTTATGCCTCAATAAATGTTTCTCAAATACAATCAATAAACAATATAAGCATAAATCACTCAGCAAGTGATGCAGGTGTAAGTGGTTCAAGTCAAGAGGTAATTTATGGAAATATGCTAGATATTATGGATAATTCAGATAATATTAATGAGATAACCTTAAAGATTCCTAAAGGCAAAAATGAAACAGAAATGATGACATTTTGGACTAGCAAGGAATTGTTCAAAGAACCTCAAAACAGGCTTTTGTTTGAAGAAGAGGGCCGAGTTGTTGTATTTTATGACAGTCCTGCTGTGAGAGCAGGCTTAACAGGAGCAATATATGAAATTGATGGTGTTAAAATTAATAACAGAGATAATCTAATTAGTGAATTAAATTCCAAAAGTCCTGGACAAACCATTTCTATTAGCACATATTCAAAAGAGCAAGAGGTTGAAGGTGTTGAAGGTGTTGAAGGAGTTGAATACACAGAGCAATACAATATAACCTTAGGAGAACACCCTGAAGCAGAAGGGGTTCCTTGGCTTGGAGTTGCCTTTCTTGACAGAACTAAAGGAGGGGTCATGGGAAGAATTGCAAGCATGTCTACTGCATTTAGACAACCAGGAACATATTACAAGCCACGGTTTGGAGGATTTAGTGACTTCATTTACAATTTGCTATGGTGGATTGTTCTTGTGTGCTTTAGCATAGCATTAATCAACATGCTTCCTATAGGAATGTTTGATGGAGGAAGATTCTTTTTCCTTACAGTAGCTGCAATCACAGGAAGTAAAAAAATTGCTAGAAAAGCATTTGGCTTTGTTACTCTGCTTTTCATATTCTTAATTCTTCTTATACTGTCAACATGGGCTTGGAGTATGTTTGGATAAATTAATTATTTTTGTTAATTCTACAAAACACAAATTTTAATAAATAAAACCTTTATTCTTGGACAATGGCTAAATCAGAAAAAATATCAGACTCTTATAAAAAAGGAGAAGAAGTTAAAAAAAATGTATTTGCATTAAAGTATGTTTGCTATAATCTAAATAACAAGGAAGATTCTAGGGAATACACTCATATCAGAACTGTTAAAAGAAAAGGTGGAAACATTTACATTACAGATAGACCCTTGAAAGGAAGCTCTGGAGAACATACAAGAATACTAGTAAGAGGAAAATCAGAAACAGAAAAATACAGGAAAATGAACGACTTCTTGAAAAATTGTGAAGTAAGAAAGAGACTTTCAAATATTGTAAGGGATGAAGAATAAAGAACAAAAATGATTCCAGAAAAAGTTAAGAAGATTCTTAAAAAACAACAATACCGGATTGTTGGAGAAAAAGGGCACAGTGCAGTTCAGATTTGCAGGTGGACTAAAAATTCTATTAGAGATGAAGGAGTATGTTACAAGGAAAAATTTTATGGTATTAAAAGTCACAGATGTTGTCAAATGACTCCTGCAGTAATGTGGTGTCCTAACAAATGCCTTCATTGCTGGCGTGCAATTGAGTTGACTCTTGGAGACAAGCTTGCTGAAAAAGCCAAAGAAAAATTAGATTCTCCTAAAGAAATTATTGATGGATGCATAAAGGCTCAGAAAAAATTATTAGAAGGTTTTAAAATCAAACCTGAAACAAAGCATAAAACTGTTAGCAAGGCAAACATGAAAAAATGGCTTGAGGCTCAGGAGCCAATGCAGTTTGCAATCAGCTTATCAGGAGAACCTACATTATATCCTATGATAGGGGGTTTAATAAAAGAGTTGAGAAAAAGGGGCAAAACAAGCTTTTTAGTTAGCAATGGATTATATCCTGAAAAAATTAAAGAATTAGCAGAAAAAAAGCAGCTTCCAACTCAATTGTATATCTCAGTAAACACCCCTAACAAAAAACTCTACAAAGGATTTCACAGAAGCTCAAAAAAAGATGCTTGGGAGAGGTTAAACAAAAGCTTAGAGATAATTTCAAAAATCAAGGGCCAAAATGAAGGGAGAAAAACAAGAACAGTTTTCAGAATGAACCTTATCAAAGATTTAAATATGGAAGATAAAATGATTCTAGAATATGCAAATCTAATAAAAAAAGCAAAACCTATGTTTATTGAATTAAAAGGATATATGAGTGTTGGGTTTGCAAGGCAAAGGCTTGGCTATGAGAGAATGCCTGATTACAATGAAATGATAGATTTTGCTAAAAAACTTGAAAAACAATTGCAAAAAATGAAATTAGATTACAAAATATTAGACAAGCATGAACATTCAAGAGCAATAGTTCTTGGAAAAAATAAAAAAGATTTGAAAATTAAATCCTATTAATCCTTTTACAAATCAATCACGCCCTCCTTAGTAAGGGCTGCAAATCTTATTCCAACAGGAAGATTAATCAGAGCAGAGATTAGTGCCATATGCTCTTTTCCTGTTCCAGAAGCAATTGTCAATGCAACTTCTGTTCCTTTTATCTTGCCTTTTAATTTTTTAGAAAAATCGTCTCTCAAATCTTTTATTCTCTGATTTAAATTAACTTTAATAAATTCAAATTTTTTATCATGACTGAATTTTTTTGCAAAGTCATCACCTAAAACTATTATCTTGTCCCAATCACCATATTTCATCAATCCGGATACCTGGGCCCAAGAGCCTTTTCCAGATGAAAGTAATGCTATTAATTCCATAATAGAAAAAAATTGTCTTGATATTTAAGCATTGTTGTGGTTTGATGTATAAAACCAATATGTTTATAAATATCATTATGTATCATTATGTATCATGGAGATAAAAACACATGCAAGAAAATGGGGGAATTCAATAGCAGTTATTTTGCCTAAAGATTTAATAGATAAAAATAAAATTAAAGAAAATGATGAAATTATTATTAAAATTGAAAAAAGACCTCTTGCAGGAGAATTATTTGGAAAATTTGCTAGAAGATCAAAAAAGACTGCACAGCAAATAAAAGATGAAATGAAAAAAGGATGGAATTAAATGGCCGATTATTTCTTTGATAGTTATGCTATTGTAGAACTACTACAAGGCAATCCAAATTATGCCAAATATATCAATGAGCCTATTGTCATTACTTTATTTAATTTAGTGGAAATTTACTGGGTTGCATTAAGAGAATATGGAGAGAAAAAAGCAAATGAAATATATGAGGTATACAGACCTTCAATAATTGATATCTCTGATGAAGTAATAAAAAAAGCTATAAAATTCAGGGAAAAGCATAAAAAAAGAGATTTATCTTATGCTGATAGTATTGGTTATATTTATGCTATTGAAAATAACTTAATATTTCTTACAGGCGACAAAGAATTTGAGAATATGAAAAAAGTTGAATTTGTTAAATAGAATTAGAAATATTTAAAAAGGAATTTTATCTTGCATAAATAACCGATTGAACCATATCGCTGAGTTCACGACAATAAAACAACAGCAAATATTCTGAACACAGGCGCGTGATGTGGGAGGTTACAAGCAAAAAACAATCAAATAAATAGAGATTTATTAAAACTAAAATGGCAGTAAAACAAGACTTACAAAAAGCATTGAAAGAATTAAGAAAAGAAAAAGAAAGAAACTTTGACCAGACAGTAGACCTAATTATTAACCTTAGAAAAATTGATGTTAAAAAAACTCCTGTTAATCTTTTTACAAGAGTACCTCATAAAATAAGAGATAAAAAAATTGCAGCATTCTTAGAAACAAAGAACAACAATATTGACACAATCACTCCAAATGAATTTAAAAAATACTCTGATAAAAAAGAAATAAGGAAAATTTCTAGAAAATATGACTTTTTTATTGCTGAGGCCAAATTAATGCCTAGTGTTGCTAAGACATTTGGTAGGTTTTTAGGTCCTGCAGGAAAAATGCCTTCTCCTCAGCTTGGAATCATCAGGGGAAATGTCAATGATGATATTATTGAAGACCTTAAAAAACAAATTAACAAAAGTGTAAAGCACAAGGCGAAAGAAGCTTCAATAAAACTTCCTATTGGGAAGCAGAGCATGGATGATTCTGTTTTAATGGACAACATCATGGCTATATTTAACGCTGTTGTCAAAGAGCTTCCTGGAGGAAAAGAAAATATCAAGAATGTGGAAGTTAAATTTACTATGACTAAACCCCAGAAAATACAATTAAGGTAAAAGAAAATGGCTGAACAAAAACAAAAATCAAAAACAAATCAAAAAGGGAAATTAAAATATAGAGAAAATCCTATTCCTGAAAGCAAAAAACAAAAAGTGAGGGATCTTACTAATCTTATCAACAACAAAAGAACAATTCTAATAGCCTCAATAAAAAATCTTCCTGCGGCACAACTTCAGGAGATAACTAAAAAATTTAGAGGCAAGGCAGTATTAAGAGTTCCTAAAAAAAGCTTGTTTTTCAGGGCACTGGAAAAAGCACAAAATGAAAAAGTAAAAAAATTAAAAGATTATTTTGAAAATAGCGTGGCAGTGTTGTTCTCTGATGAAGACAGTTTTGATATTTCTGCAGATTTATTAAAAAGCAAAAGTCCTGCTAAGGCAAAACCTGGACAAGAAGCTCCAGAAGATATTGAAGTTCAGGAAGGTCCTACAGATTTAATGCCTGGGCCTGCAATAAGTGAACTTGGAGCAGTTGGAATTCAAATTAAGGTTGAAAAAGGAAAAATAGCAATAAGAGAGCCAAAAGTTATAGTTAAAGAAGGTGAAGAAATATCTCAGGAAGTTGCTGATGTTATGGGTAAGCTAGATATAAAGCCTTTCTCAATAGGGCTAATCCCAATGGTTGCTTTTGACAATAATTCAAAGACATTGTATGCAGAGATTAAAATAAATTCAGAAGAGGCAGTTAAGGAATTGAAAAATGCATATGGAAGAGCATTGCCTTTTGCTGTTGAAATAGGGTACACTAATTCAGAAACAGTAAAATTCATGCTTGGAAAAGCAGGAAGTTATGAGAAAGTCTTAGTTAAATTAATTGAAGAAAAAGGAAATGCTGGCAAGTCTGAAAAAGATGCTGAAAAGAAAAAATCTGATAAAGAGGAAGAAAAAGAAGAGAAGAAATCTGAGTCTAAAGAGTCTGAATCATCTGAAGAAAAAGCTGAAGAGGCTAAAGAATCAAAGAATGATTCTAAAGAATCTGAAGATAAAAATCAAACTCCAGAAAATAAATCAGAAAAAGACAAAGAATCTAAGGAAGAGGGAAAGCCAGAGAAAAAATCAGGGGGAAAAGCTGAAGAAAGCAAGGGCAAAGAATCTGAAGATGAATCTAAATCAGGAGAAGATAATAAATAAAATGAAAAGGAATAATTTTCAATTAGTAATATTTCCAGCAATTAAATCTGGGAGGAGATATAAATAAAATGGAATATGTATATGCAGCACTTTTACTGCACAAACTTGGAAAAGAAGTCAATGAAGAGAATGTGAAGAAAGTGGTTGCAGCTACTGGCGAAGATGTTGATGAAAGCAAAGTCAAATCACTTACTGCCAGTTTAAAAGGCGTAGATATAGCAAAAGAACTAGAAAATGCTAGTTTGGCTGCTAGTGCTCCAGCTGGAGGCTCTGCAGAAGGCAAAGCTGAAGAAAGCAAGGGCAAAGAAGGCGCTGAAAAGAAGGAAGAGAAGAAAGAAGAGAAGAAAGAAGCTGCAGCAGATGGACTAGGTGCTTTATTTGGTTAAATTTATTTTTAATTTTTAATTTAACTTAAGCCAGAAAGCATCGGTCCTCAAAACTTTTTCTAGTTTTAACACTCGTAACAGGGATTAATGTATTAGCTGTTCCTTGATAAAAACATCACAAATATTTATAATAAAGATTAATTTTGATTTACTTATGGTTTGGAGCTTATACAAAGAAGGTGATAATGGGCAAGAATTTCTAAAGCCAATGTGTTTTTCTAATGGCAAGAGCCAAGAAGATGTTGTTAAAGAGGTTTTAAAGGCAATTGAAGAAGGAAACAAAATCATATTTATTCATGGTGTTTGCGGAACTGGAAAGAGTGCTATTGCCCTGAACATTGCAAAAGAGCTTGGAAAAGCATCTGTGATTGTTCCTGGAAAAGTTCTTCAGAACCAATATAAAAGAGATTATGAGAAAAACAAGTATCTTTTAGGAAGCAATGGAAAGAGATTAAAAATAAGTGTTATAACAGGGCGTGCAAATCATAAGTGTCCATTTATTGAAAGTAATAAAACAGTTATTCCAAAAGTTAAGAGGGAGATTGATGCTAAACTAAATGATATCTTTGAATTTGATGAAAAAGAGCAAGAAGAAAAAAAGCAAGAAGAAAATTCTGCCAATGTTTATGATTTACCTTGTAAAATAGAGATTAAAGAGAAAAATTGGAGAAAGCTCAAAGGATATATAAAACAAAATCCAAAAGCAGACCCATCTAAATTTTTAGAAATAAGAGATGTTACTAGGGCTAGTGTAGCAGGGGCATGTCCTTATTGGAGTCCAGTTGTTCCAGAGAAATATGAGATAAAATCTATTCCTGATTCTAAGAAAAAAACTTACCAGGGCTTAGAAGATACAAAATTTATTATTCATAAAGGAAAAGCAGGATGCGGTTTTTACGAGCAATTTGATTCCTATCTTACTTCAGATATTATTGTTTTTAATTCTATGAAGTACATCTTAGAAAGTGCTCTTAATAGAAAGCCTATGACTGAAGTTGAGATAATAGACGAGTGCGATGAGTTTTTAGACAAGTTTTCAAATCAGAGAAGAATAAATATTGAAAGATTGCAAAAGGCATTGGTTTATGCAACTGGTCAAGGAGAGGTTTTTGATAAAACAATAAAAGAACTTGCAGAAATTGTCAAGCAAATGAAAAGAGATGAGAGAGTTGCAGACGCAGTTCAGTCAGGAACAATCATTCCTTTGAAACAGACAAGAATATATGACTTAATTAGGATATTTTTGAAAAACAAGGAATTTTTAGCAGATATTGATGATGAAAGCTATTTGTTTGATGTTGAGGAAACTGCAAGAATGTTTGAAATGTTTTTAGATGAAAGCTATGTTATATTTAACAAGCATGATGGGCAGTTGATTGCAAGCATTGTCACAACAAATCTTGCTAAACGATTCAAACAAATGGTTGACAAAAACAAGCAGTTTGTTTTAATGTCAGGAACACTTCACTCAAATCATGTTCTAAAAAACATTTTTGGGTTGGAAAAATTTAAGATAATTGAAGCTGAGACAGAGCAGCAAGGCCAAGTAGAGATTCTAAAGACAGGTTTTGAGAAAAACTGCAAATATTCTAACTTTCAAAATGGAAATGTCTCTAGGAGGGGTTATTTGAAAGCATTGAGCAAATGTGTTGAAAAAGCCAAACCACCTGTTTTAGTTCATATAAATGCTTATGCAGATTTGCCTACAGAAGATGAATTAGAAAAGCATGATATTGATAATCTAATTACAAGGGGAAAATTAAGAGAATTGCAAATGCAGGATAAACATGGCAAGGCAATTGACAGGTTTAAAACAGGACAAATGGATGTTCTCTTTTCTACTAGAACTTCAAGAGGAGTAGATTTTCCTGGAGAAAAGTGCAACAGCATTATATTTACAAAGTATCCTAACCCTAATGTTAAAGATCCTTTTTGGAAAATACTAAACAAAACTAAGCCACAGGATTACTGGAGCTTTTACAAAGACAAGGCAAGAAGAGAGCTATTGCAGAAAATTTACAGGGGTTTGAGATTTAAAGAAGATCATGTTTATTTGCTAAGTCCGGATTCTAGAGTTTTAGAAGCTTTTGAAAAGAAAGTTTATCTTTAAAACGCCCCGCCATCCACTGCAGTAGTTGTTGATGGGAGAGTGATGTTTTTATAATTTAATTAGAATTTAAATAACCTTTCATAATCTTTATGGTTCATCCATTCAAGAATAATTGCTAATACTTCTATCTTATCTGGGGTTATGGTGTATAAAAGTCTCCAATCTTTCC
>WJLC01000015.1 GCA_014728745.1 Candidatus Pacearchaeota archaeon | reverse complement strand
GGATATTTGGTATACAAAAAAAGAGATGTTTTAATGGAGAAATTTTCCTAGCTAGTCTTTTCTTTTGATTTTATCTTAAAAATAAAAGGTTTTATAAATAAATATGAATTCTCTTTCATATGAAAAAATCTTCTAAGAAGAAAGAATATAAAAAACTAGATAAAACATATCATGTTTTCTTCACTAATTTGGCAAACCCCTTAAAAATAAATATTATCCTAAGTCTTAAGAGAAAAAAGAAGAGTGTTACAGAACTTTCTAAATCACTTAATATTGAACAAAGTAAAATATCCCATGCATTAACTTCATTAAAATGCTGCAAAATTGTACATGCTAAAAAAAAGGGGAGAAAGAGAATCTATGAATTAAATAAAGAGACAATACTGCCCATGTTTAAATTAATTAATAAACATGCAAAAACAGTTTGCAAGGGAGATTGCGTTTGCAAGGGAGATTGCACAATAAAATGAAAAAAGAAATTTATCTAGACAATGCAGCTACAACAAAAACAGATGAGAAAGTTGTAAAGGCTATGAATCAATATTTCAATGAGAAATATGGGAATGCTTCTTCGCTTCATCTTAAAGGAGAAGAGGCAAAAAGAGGATTAGAAGAAGCAAGAGACATAATAGCTAGAAAAATAAAAGCTAATTCAAATGAAATTATTTTCACTGGTTCTGGAACAGAGGCAAATAATTTTGCATTAAAGGGATTATTTTTTGCAAATTGTCCTAAAAAAGACCATATAATAACAACAAAAATTGAGCATGACTGTGTTCTTAATACTTGCAAGTGGCTTGAATCAAAAGGCTGCAGAGTTACTTATCTTGATGTTGATGAGCAAGGATTTGTTAATCCAAAAGATGTTGAAAGAGCAATAATAAGTAAGACCTTTGTTGTTTCAATAATCCACGGAAACAATGAAATAGGTACAATCCAAAATATTAGAGAGATTGGAAGAATATGTAAGAAAAAAGGAGTCTTATTTCACACAGATGCTTGTCAGAGTTTTGCAAAAGTTCCAATACATGTTAAGAAAGACAACATTGATTTAATGACAATAAATGCCCACAAAATTCACGGGCCAAAAGGTGTTGGTGCTTTGTATATTAAAAGAAAAAAAGGAATAAGAATAACCCCTTTATTGCATGGGGGCGGGCAAGAGTTTAAATTAAGAAGCTCAACTGAGAATGTTCCTGGAATTATTGGATTTGGTAAAGCAGTTAAAAGAATGAAGAGAAAGCACATAAAAAAAATGAGGAAACTCAGAGACTATTTTATAGATGAACTAATGAAGATTCCAAAAGTCAAATTAAATGGGCCAACAGGAAAGAAAAGGCTTTGCAATAACATAAACATATGCTTTAAGAATATTGAAGGGGAATCAATAGGTAGTTTTCTCAATGCTAAGGGTATATATACTAGCACAGGGTCTGCTTGCTCAAGCAAAAGCCTAGAACCAAGTCATGTTCTTAGTGCTATAGGCCTTGATGACTTAGAGGCTAACAGCTCTATTAGAATGAGCTTAAGTAAATACAACAAAAAAGAGGATATTGATTTTGCTGTTGATGAAATAAAAAAGACAGTTGAAAAATTAAGAAAGATTTCACCATTACAATGAAGATAACAAGAAAAACCAAGATGTCAAAAGTTCTTGAAAAGAATCCTAAAGCAGCACAGGAGTTGATAGGTGCAGGAATGCACTGTGTTGGATGTCCAATGGCAATGCAAGAGACTTTAGAAATGGGATGCAAGGCACATGGCATGAAAGATAAGGACATTGAAGAACTCGTTAAAAAACTGAACAAAGTAAAAAAACAAGAATAAATGGCTAATTTAGAATATTCAAAAGAGTTAATGAAACATTTTAAGAATCCTAAGTATGTCAAAACACTTAAGAATCCGTCTGGAATTGGAGAAGTGGGCAATATAAGATGCGGAGATATAATGCATCTTGAAATTAAAGTTGATGAAAAAGGCAAAGGGCAAAGCAAAAAAATTAAAGATATAGGATTTAAAACATTTGGTTGTCCAAGTGCTATTGCTGCTTCTGATGTTGTTTGTGATATTGCAAAAGGCAAAACACTTAAGCAAGCAAAAAAGATTACAAAAGATCAGGTTTTGAAAAAATTAAAAGGTCTTCCGACTGCAAAAATTCACTGCTCTGTTCTTGGAATTGATGCTTTGAAAAAAGCTATTAAGGATTATGAGGAGAAAAATGGATAAATCACATATCAAATATATTGTTGATGTATTAATGGGAATCTCTTTCTTATTAGTTGGAATAACTGGAATCTTTAAAATGCCAGGATTAAGAAATAAATTTCTATGGGTTTTTGAGTTAATTCCAGGTAGACAAATGGCAATGATTCATGACTGGAGTGGAATTGTGATTATTCTCCTAGTGGGTATACACTTGGCATTGAACTGGGATTGGATAAAATCTATGACTAAAGTAATTTTTAGAGGTAATCAAAATGGAAAATAAACATGTTGGATTATTAGTTATTGGAATTGGTTTTATTATGGCAGGGGTTGTTTGGTTATTTAATTCTCTTTTGAAAGAAAATATTAATTTAACTTGTGAACATGGACCTTCATGTGCTATGCATACAAATCTTAGTGTTCAAACATGGATTAGTTTTGCAATAGTTTTGATAGTATTAATTGTAGGGGTTGTCATTATGTTTACAAAGCCTGATGAAAAAATTATTATTAAGACAAAAAAAATTAAGCCAAAAAAGAAGAAGATTGATAAAAGTAAATTAGGAAAAAGAGAGAAAAAAGCAGTTGAAATTTTAGAGAAAGAAAATGGTGCTATTTTTCAAAGAGCATTAATGGAAAAATTAGAGATAGGCAAGGTAGGGATGACAAGATTATTAGATAAATTAGAAGCAAAGCAATTAGTTGAAAGAAAGAGAAGAGGGATGCAAAATATTGTAGTCTTGAAAAGGTAATTGCTCAGGATATTCATCAATATATTCGTCAATATTTCTTATGAAACTAGTTTCTCCAAAGTGAATATAATAAATGTTTTTGTAGTTTTTATAACTAAAAATGGAGGACAAAAATGAATTTACTTACAATTGCCTTGGTTGCATTAGGTCTTCTTGCTATTGCAGGAATTCTTGTTGCAAACATTGATACTGCAAGTGCAGACGAGTCTAAGCAGATAGAGTGCTCTAGATGTGGAGGTTCTTGCAGCCAAAGCCAGAACTGTGGGTTGAAAAGCTGTAGTGCAGTTAGTGGTGGAAAGTGTGGATGTGGAAAATAATCCACACCTTTCTTTTTATTGTTGAAATATTAAATTTATAAACACGGGTTTCCTTTGTTTTACACAAAAAGGTGAGAACATGAAAAAATATGATGTTGCAGTGATAGGAGGGGGAATTGTTGGGTTAGGCTCTTCTGTTTACTGTGGAAGATTGAATCTTAAAACAATAGTATTTGCAAGAGAACTAAGAGGTACATTAGTTAAGACTCATGTTGTTGAAAATTATCCTGGATTCAAAAGTATAAGCGGATTTGATTTAACAGGAAAAGTTCTAGAGCATGCAAAACAATACAAAGATGATGTTGAAATAATTCAAAAAGAAGTTACTGAGGTAAAAAAAGGGAGAGGATGCTTTAAGATAATTACAAGTGATTCAGAGATAACTGCGAAAAATATTTTGTTTGCAAGTGGAAGCAAATGGAGAAAACTTAATGCTCCTGGAGAAGGCACATTTATGAATAAGGGTGTTCACTACTGTGCTTTATGTGATGCACCATTTTACAAAAACAAAACAGTTGCTGTTGTGGGGGGAAGTGATGCTGCTGCAAAAGAAGCTCTGCTCTTAAGCAAATACGCTAAAAAAGTCTACATGTTTATAAGAAGCCACCTAAAGGCTGAACCAATAAATGCAGAAAAAATCAAGGAGAATTCTAAAATTGAAATTATTGAGGGAATTGAAGTTGAGGAAATCAAAGGCGAGAAAAAAGTCAAATCAGTCACACTCACAAAAAAGGTCAAAGGGAAAAAAGAGTTAGACATAGATGGATTATTCATTGCAATTGGCCATGTTCCTAATTCTAAGCTTGCTAAAAACATTGGCGTTAAAGTCAATAAAAAAGAAGAAATAATAATTGATAAAGAATCAAAAACAAATGTTCCTGGAGTTTATGCTGCAGGAGATGTTACAGACACTAAATTCAAGCAGGCAATAACAGGTGTTGGTGAGGGTGTAAAGGCCATTTATGGTATATACAATAGGCTTGGAAAAGAAGAAGTTGAATGTTAATAAAAAGGTCCAGAATTTTATAATATTATAATTTTAAAATAATTTATTCAGTTATTAAAGAAATTCTGATTCTCCTATCCATAAAGGTAGAATAATAAGATGATGCAATAATCCCTGAACAATAAGAGCTATTCCTATTTCAAGAAAATACCAGTAATTGTAAAAGATTACTAAGATAAATCCTAAAAAAAGAGGGTGAATGTTTGGAATTTCTCTGAGATTCCAAAATCTTTTTGCTGAGCCAAAAATTAATCTTGCTATCATTGTCACTAACTCAAATCCCAGAATTAAAAATATTATTAAGATAATGTCCATTTTTCCTCTTTATATTTTTTAGATTTTTCTAGCTTTTTTATTTGCTTAACTATTTCTTTAATGTCTGTTTTGTTTAATGGTTTTGTTGTTTTATAGAATTCAGATTTGTAGGGAGGGAAAGACAAAGATTCTCCAAATTTTTGGTATTTAGATTTCTCTGATCTTCCATATAAATGCAAATGAAAATAAGGTTTAGTTTTTTTAAGAAATGCCCAATTTCCATTATCCTGAAAATTTATTCTCTTGACAGGAATTCCCTGCCTATTTAGACATTTTTTCATTGCCTGCCCAACAATCATTGAAAGAATCATTAATTCTTTTGCCTGGTCAACTGTAAGATCCCATCTATTTTCTACTTTCTTTTTTGGAGATATTTTGATGTGTCCCCCATCTTTCCTAGTTATATGTGGGTTGTCATGAGCAGAGACTTCAAAATTTTTTGTTTTGTAAAATATAGGCATTTTAATTTCTAACGCTTAGTTTAATCCTCTTTTTATTAATTTATTATTAATATAAAATGTGAAAGCATTTTAAATAGGTTTTCTTTAATAGTATTATGAATATTCAAGAAAAAGTAAAAAAAACTCTCAAGAAAGCAGGAATAAAAAAGAAAGATAAAATTGTTGTGGCATTATCAGGAGGAAAAGATTCTAGTGTTGCTGCATATCTTCTTAAAAAAATTGGATACAAAAATATTCAGGGATTTCACATTAATCTTAACATTGGCAAATATAGTGAGGAATGTCTTGAAAGAGTTGTGGAGCTTTCACAGTTGCTTGATATTGAACTAAAGGTCTATGACATGAAAAAAGAGATGGGGTCAGGAATGTGTTATCTTAGATCTGGAATACAAAGCAAATCAAAAAATGAAATTAAAAATTGTGCTATTTGCGGAGTTATTAAAAAATGGATTTTAAACAGAGAAGTGAGAAAGCTTAAAGAAGATTACATTGCAACAGGACATAATTTAGATGATGAAGCTCAGACATTTTTAATGAATATCTTTAAGGGTTCTCCTCAGCTTAGTGCTAATCTAGGTCCAAAATCAAGAAACATTCCTAAAGATAAAAAGAAATCCAAGTTTATTCCGAGAGTAAAGCCCTTGTTTTACATCCCAGAAGATGAAATAAGAAAGTATTCTAAATCAAAAAAACTTCCAGTAGTATATGAGGGTTGTCCTTGTGCTCTAGATTCTTACAGAATACAGATAAGAAGCTTTTTAGAGAATATTTCAAATAAAGACAAGAAAAATATTGTTAAAAATTTTGAGAAACTCTTGCCAAGAATACAAAAAACAAAAGATCCTAGGATGGAGTACTGTGATGTTTGTGGAGAACCTTCAAGAGGCAGAATATGCAAGAAATGCAGACTAATGAAAATCAGAGAGAGAAATGATTTCAATAAAAAATAAAAGATAATAAAAAACAAATAAGATTCTAACAAAAAAATTAATAGTAAATAAAAAAAGTCCAGGGAAAACCCTGGACCCATTAACACCTCTTCGTAGAAACTATAAACCAGTTAAGCATAGTTTACTGGAAGAATATAACGTTGATTTGATTAAATTGTTTGAGTTTTTTGCTTTTACCATCTTTTTTATTTTTTGTTTAATAACCTCTTGATTATTTCTTCATAGCTTTCGCCTTTTTTTCCTTTTGATTCAAGCCAATCCTTGAATTTTTTTGAGACCTGTATGCTTGTTCTTTTCATATCCTTATTTTAATAATAATCTTTAAATATGTTTCTATGGCCCCTATAATGTTCATGTATACTATAAATACTATAGATACCATAGTATATAAATGTTTTTATTTTCTTAATGTTGAAAGAATTAGTTGAAAAAATTATATTTTTGAAAGATAATAAAAAATAACAAGATGTTGTACCCTGAAGCTGTTACTTTTTGCAGATAGTCATAAACCTTTAAATATATCTTGCAATTATTATTATCAATTTATACAATTTATAGTAATTAAAATATATCTTACATACTATATATTGTATTTACCTATATTCAAGAAATTATAAAATGGACTGCCCTTTTTGCTCAAGCACAAAATCAAAAGTAACTGACAAAAGAGATTCTCCAAATGGGACAAGGCGTAGAAGAGAGTGTTTAAAATGCAAAAAAAGATTCACAACATATGAGAG
>WJLC01000014.1 GCA_014728745.1 Candidatus Pacearchaeota archaeon | reverse complement strand
TCTTCTCTTCTTTTGTTTCTTTAACTTTTTTAGAACCAGATTTTTTCTTTTTAGAAATCCATTTGACATTCCTTCTATCCATCTTCATATTTTTTATGCATTTTGAAGAACATAAATGATTAACAGAACCATCATTCTTTACTAATGTTAATCCCTTAAATGAATCATAATTCTCTCCACAATAAGAACATTTAGGCATTTTAACTATATGCTCCTTTTGAAACTTTACTTCTAATTCTTCTAGCTTCAATTTCTGTCTCTCTAAGCATTAAATTGTCTCCTATTCTTACAGGTCCTTTAACATTTCTTCTCATAGTCCTTCCTTCATCACGACCTTCTTTAACTAAGCATTTAACCTGAGTAATCTCTCCTCTAAAACCAGTTCTTCCTATCAATTCTTGAACAACTGCTGGCACCACTTCTCCTATTATTTTATCTGAGCCTTTAGATCCTTGTTGCCTTGATTGTTTTTTTCTTTGTGTTTTTGCCATTTTATTTTGTTTTATTATTGATTGTGGATTGATTGTATCTTTGAATCTTTGTTGAGAAAGTTCCCAAAGTCAAAAAGTATAAACAATCTGTTAAATTTATTTGTTTTTTGAGCTTGAGATTTCTTTGTCAGCATCTCCGCCTTCAATAACAGCAACAGATGATGCAGAAACTGGAATGCCTACAGCAATCCCTAATTTCTTTTTGCTGTCAACTTCCTCACAAGGCACTTTCTTTTCCTTGCATAGCACTGGAAGATGAGCAACAATTTCTTTAGGTTCAACGTCTTTTGCATAAGCAACAAATTTAGCAGTTCCTCTCTCTATTGCTTTAGTAACTTCGTTGGTTCCCTTCTCAATCTTTCCTGTTCTTCTTGCTGTCTCAATTATTTTGTATGTATCAGCCATTTTCACAAGGTTTTTGTTTTTTTGTTGTTCAATTTATTTAATTAATTTGATTTGTTTAACAGAACGAAAAGTAGTATCCTCACTCCTCGTTCATCGGATAAAAACATAACTAAAAATTGCTTTATAAAACTTTCCTTAAAATCACTAAGAAAACCAAAAGAAACTATCTTATTTCTTTTCTTATTTCTTGACTTATTTTCTTTTTATTTCCACTTACTTCTACTTTATTTCCATTCTACTTCCATTCTACTTCCACTTTACTTCCACTTCATCAGTTCTCTGTCTTGGCTTTATATCAATTTTTTCTTTTAGTTTTTTGTCAGTGTGAGCCACCTTCAATCCTTTGTTAAACATTATATCTCCAAGATATGCTATCATTGCCCCATTATCAACAAGCAGAGGTCTTTCAGGACAAAAGAACTTTGCTCTTCTTTCTTTGCACATTATCTTACACATTTCCTGAAGCCTGGAATTGCATGCAACACCTCCGCCAAGAAGTAACTCCTTTTTTCCTGTATGGGCAAGTGCACGCTCTGCAGTCTCAACAAGCATTGCAAAAACTGTTTCTTGAAGACTGTATGCAATATCATTAAGGTCATGGTTTTCATTCTCTATTAATTGCTTGAGCTTAGTCTGTATTCCTGAAAGAGCAATATCCATTCCTTTAACTTTGTAAGGTAATCTAATATAATTCTCTTCAGAACTTTTTGCAGCAAGCTTTTCTAAAGCAGGACCTCCTGGAAAACCAATGCCAGCAAATCTTGCAACAGTATCAATAAAATTTCCCACACCTAAATCCAAAGTCTCTCCAAATACTCTGTACTTGCCAGCTGCATAAGCAATAATCTGGGTGTTTGCTCCAGAAACATAAAGCATAACAGGGTCTTCTGCTCCAGTCAGCTTTCCAATTTCTAAATGACATATACAATGATTAACAGGAACAATCGGCTTTTTCAGCTTTTCAGATAATTCCCTTGCAAACTTCATTCCCTCAAGCAAGCAAGGAGCAAGCCCAGGTCCTTGAGAAAATGCAATTGCATCTATGTCTTTTTCTTTAATTCCTGCCTCATCCAAGGCCTCAAAATAAACTTCGTTTTTCTTCAGAGAATGATGCTTTGCGCTTTCCATTGGAATTATTCCTCCTTTCTCAGTTGTGTACATATCTTTTTTGTTTGCAACAACCTCTCCATTTTTAACAATCCCAATTCCAAAAGTATGTGCAGTTGATTCAATTCCTAAAACTATTGCCATATCAAAAAAACACAGAATTAGTATATAAAATTAATCAATGAAAATAAAAATAATAAAGAAATTAAAATAAAAACAAAAGAAACAATAAGAGAAGTAAAAATATAAAAATAAAAAATTAATCAAATAAAAAATAAAAATAAATAAGCTGCCTTACTTTTTCTTCTTTTTCTTCTTTTTAGACTTTTTCTTAGTTGTTTTCTTTTTGCTAGAGGCTTTCTTTTTCTTAGTTGTTTTCTTCTTAGCTTTCTTCTTAGCTTTCTTCTTTTTCTTTTTTCTTCCACCTCTAGACATCACAGCCTCGCAAACGTTTCCCTTGGCATCAACATAATAAAGATGACCTGGTTTTCGTTTAACAACACTTTTAACAATTATCTTTCCCATGTTCTAACTTGTTTACCTCCTTTTATTATTATAAAAACTAAAGCCTATTTTCTTTTTAAATCTTTCTAGTCACCGACGAGAAGTTTAGGAAAACCACTTGCTCAGCATGTTATTCTTAGGTTTGTTTTTTGAGCTGTCTTTTTTTCTTCTGCCCTTATCTATGCCTTTATCTTTTTCTTCTTGAAAATTAATTCCCTGAATAAAATCCTTGCTGTGCTCTTTGCTTTTTTTCATTTTGTATAACTTAACACATTTCTCCACATTTTTTTCATTAACATAATTATGATGTCTAAATCCTCCTCCAAAGCACTTTGGGATATGCATAAGCTCATGGATTATTGTTTCAATCTTATCTTCATTGTCCAGAGAATCAAACTGCTCAGAGATAAACTCCAACGGATAAAAAGGTTGAACACCCAATGCTTTTTGCATTAACTTTCCCAAGGCATGACATCTTGCAATTGT
This sequence comes from Candidatus Pacearchaeota archaeon, assembly GCA_014728745.1. Classification (GTDB taxonomy): domain Archaea; phylum Nanobdellota; class Nanobdellia; order Pacearchaeales; family GW2011-AR1; genus WJLC01. The sequence goes on along the minus strand of WJLC01000014.1, from coordinate 1,039 downwards.
GCCTTTTGCCTTACTTCCGTAACTTCTGTAACATTTTACTCTGCCAGCATTAATAAATGGAAAAAGGTGCTTGATTACATCTTCTGCAATATTCTGGATATCAGGTGCAAATTCATATTTCATTTTAATTAACTTAGATTATTTTACTTCCACAATCTTTTTCTTAGATGTAAAGCCTGAAACAATTTTTATATCTTTCTTAAAATATTTTTTAAGTCTCTTGACAAGAACCTTATTTGCTTTTCCCTTAACTGGCTTTTCTTTCATCCATATTTCATAATTAACATCATCTAATTTTTGAATTTTTTTCTGAGATGAATTTGTATGAACCTTTACATTTATTTTCATTTGAAAATTAAAATAGTACTCAAATACACAAAATTATTTTATTCAGTATACCTCTTATACCTTATTCCTTTCCACATTTCATAGAAATTATTTCTATAAATAATAACTATCACAATTAGTATAAGCACTAATAAAATCAATGCTATCAACCATAAAAGAATTGTTCCCTCTATTTTTCCAACTATAAAGCTGTCTGCACTAGTTGCAATTAATCCCTCATAAGTAACTCTGCTATAAAATAAATAATCTCTTTTAGTCGCATTTTCAGGTATATTGAATGCCCTTACAAAAGTGGCATTTTCATTAATTGTTATTGTTTCATTTGCATATGCTAAAGTATTGTTCTCAAAATCCCTTATGTCATAATATAAGTCAGCTTCAACTCTGCCTAAATCTCCTATGTCTGTGATTTTAATCTGAGCAACAGCATCTTCTCCTGGAGAGATTACTTTATTTACCATTGTTGTTTCAACATCAAATAAAGCTTCTTTGGCCTTGACCTCAATAAACATATTTAAGCTATATATTCCCTGGTTACTCAATATTATTATCTGTCCTTCATAAACATCTGGCGAATCATCTTCTTTTGCAAATATCTCCATACTAATTTCTCTGCTTTCAAAAGGTTCTAATTCAATATCTAAATCCTCTTTATTTATGAACATGAACCTCTCTAACACCCCAGAGTAAT